>JANOSN010000608.1:0-3791 GCA_031415895.1 Polaromonas sp.
GCGAATCCTTAGCGTACTTCGCGGCCAAATCTTCGGTTTTCGGTTTTTCTTACTTGGCTGTTTATTGAAACTGCGACAAAAATCGCACATCGTTTTCAAAGAACAACCTTAAATCGTTCACGCCATAACGCAGCATCGCCAGCCGGTCGATACCCGAGCCAAAGGCAAAACCAATGTACTTCTCCGGGTCGAGCCCCATGTTGCGCACCACCGTGGGGTGCACTTGGCCAGAGCCTGCCACTTCCAGCCAACGGCCAGCCAGGGGGCCGGTGCTAAAGGCAATATCAATCTCGGCACTTGGCTCGGTAAATGGGAAATAGCTTGGGCGAAAGCGCAGCGTTAAATCATCGGTTTCAAAAAACGCTTTGCAGAAATTGAGGAAGGTGACTTTTAAGTCTTTGAAGTTGACGTTCTCGCCAATCCACAAGCCTTCAAATTGGTGGAACATGGGCGAATGCGTTGCGTCGCTGTCCACGCGATAAGTGCGGCCTGGCGCGATCACGCGAATTTCGGGCATCGTGCCATTAGCTGCCGCTGCCGCATGCTTTTTAGCATGCGCCACGGCATAGCGCGTTTGCATGGGGCTGGTGTGGGTGCGCAGGCAGTACGGCAGGCCCTGCTCGTCGTTCATATCCACGTAGAACGTGTCTTGCATCGAGCGTGCGGGGTGGTTGGGTGGGTTGTTCAGCGAGGTAAAGTTAAACCAGTCGTTTTCAATCTCGGGGCCGTCGGCTACGTCAAAGCCCATACTGTTGAAGATACTCTCCACCCGCTCCCAGGCCAGTGCTATGGGGTGCAGGCCGCCCAGAGCGCGCTGGCGGCCTGGCAAGGTCACGTCTAGCGCTTCGGCTTTGAGTTGTTTTTCTAGGTCGGCATCGGCCAGAGCTTGGCGGCGGGCGGTGAGTGCGGCTTCTACAGCCTGCTTGGTCACGTTAATGGCTGCGCCGCGTGTTTTTTTCTCGTCTACCGACAGCGCGGCCATGCCCTTCATCAGCTCGGTCAACTGGCCTTGCTTGCCTAAAAACAGCGCTTTGGCGTTTTCTAAATCGGCAGGTGTGCTGGCGGCGGCAAAGGCGGCTTGGGCGCTGGATATGATGGAATCTAAATCGCTCATAAGAAGAAAGTGGGTTGATCAGGGGCTACAACATTAGCGGCTGAAAATCAAACAATACACATCACACAGTGCAAACTAAAGATCACTAAAAAAAACAAGGGCCAGTGCTTTTTCAAGCGCTAGCCCTCTATTTTATTGCTCAAGCAGCTATTTATTCAATAGCGGCTGGCAATGCGGATTAAGCGGTCAAAGTAGCGAGCTTGGCTTTGACTTGGTTAACCACTGCAGTAAATGCAGCCATGTCATGGATAGCCATGTCTGACAACACTTTGCGGTCGATTTCGATACCGGCTTTGCGGATACCGTTGGCGAACTGGCTGTAGGTCAGGCCGCAGGTACGGGCTGCTGCGTTGATACGCGCAATCCACAGCTGACGGAACACACGCTTTTTAGTACGGCGGTCACGGTAGGCGTATTGGCCCGCCTTCATGACCGCTTCTTTAGCGATACGGAAGACGTTGCCGCGACGACCGCGGAAACCTTTAGCGAGGGCTAGAACTTTTTTGTGACGGGCACGGGCCGTAACACCACGTTTTACGCGAGGCATAGTATTTCTCCTTGTTCGTCTAAGTTAAGCGACACCCATGCCGGGCAGCATTTGTGCAACAGAGGCCATATTGGTCTCATGCACACCGATTGCTCCACGCAGGTGACGTTTGTTTTTGGTAGTCTTCTTGGTCAAGATGTGACGTTTGAAGGCCTGGCCGCGTTTAACGGTACCGCCTGGACGAACGCGAAATCGCTTTTTCGCGCTGCTCTTGGTCTTCATTTTGGGCATTGTGATGCTCCTTCATTTTTATCTCGTGAGGTGACTGCAAATTCCTTGCAGGCTTGTAGACCCCGAGCGTTAAGCGACTGGTGCCGCACTAAATAACAAGGCACAAACCTTATATTTTTGTGCTTAACCGCCGCGTTTGCGTTGCATCGGTGACCGGTACCGAATGCAGCAAAGCCTATGATTATAAACGATTTTTCGCTTATTGGGCCGTATTTTCAACCGGCGCAGGCGCAGGACTGGGTTTAGCAAGCTTCACCTCAGCTGGTTTAGCCTCGGCTTTTGGCTCAGCAGGCTTAGCGCCGCCGGGCTTTTTCTTACCGGGTGCAATCATCATGATCATCTGCTTGCCTTCTAGCTTGGGCATGCTTTCCACGATGATGCTGTCAGCCAGCTCGTCTTTCAGGCGAATCAACAGGGCCATGCCCAGCTCTTGGTGGGTGATCTCGCGGCCACGAAAGCGCAGCGTGATTTTGACTTTGTCGCCCTCTTCCAAAAAGCGGCGAATGTTGCGCAGCTTGATGTTGTAGTCGCCATCATCAGTGCCTGGGCGAAACTTGATCTCTTTGATCTCGATCACCGTTTGCTTGAGCTTGGCCTCGTGCTCTTTTTTCTGTTCTTGGTATTTGAACTTGCCGTAGTCCATGATGCGCACTACAGGCGGCGTGGCCGTAGCCACAATTTCAATCACGTCCAGGTCCAGCTCAGAGGCTTGGCGCATGGCTTCCATCATGGTCATCACGCCCAAGGCTTCGCCTTCAGGGCCTAATACGCGCACTTCAGGCGCCATGATTTCGCGGTTTAGACGGTGTTTGCGCTCTTCGCGGTGGTAGCGAGAGGGACGGGGCGGGCGAGGCGGGCGCGGTGCCAAGGGCCGAAATGGTGCGGTAGCGATGGTTCAAATCCTTTTAAATCACTATTGAAGCATAGCTGCTTTTGCTATCATAAAAATAGCTGCTTGAGCAGTAAATACTTGGACTACATGCCGATTTAACTGGTAAGAATAGTCAAGCTAACTGTATTTAGGCTTTAGAGTCAATGTCAACGATGATTTTGGCTACAAACTCATCTGCGGGCATTGCGCCAAGGTCTTCATTACCCCGAGCTCGCACTGCAACGCCGCCAGTGGCTTGTGCGTTGAATGCTTGTGTATTTTAAGGGCAATCGTCTCACTGCGTAAATCTGCAACCGCCCTAAGCCCTTGATTCTTCAGCTTTTTAGCCACATCCCCCGCTTAATCGGCCTGCACATCGGTGATTCACAAACCGCTGCTTACTATAAATCGGCCATTTGTGGCAAATCTGTCATTTTTGGAGTCCTCTGGAACTTCAGAATGCAGAGCTGTTAATAATATTCGCTTACAAAACCCTATGAACACATTACTTAAAAGCCATAGCAGGTCACGAATTGCTGAATTTGCAAGTTTATTGTTCACTGTGATTTTTTTGACTTCGTGCGGTGGAGGGGGCTCAAGTTCAACCACTGATGCGCCCTCTTTGGCAATACCCACTCCCGCAGCTGCTTGCGTTGCGACATCTGTTAGTTGGACTGTTGCGGGCAATACCTGCACTGCCAGCGCAGCGGCAACCATCTCAGGTGCTAACGCAACAGCTACAGATCTGGCGGCTCCCACCACAGGTTCAGCATTTTTCGCATGTACTAACGGTGCACTATCGGGTACCCCTCTGGCAATACCTGCCGCTACCTGCGATAGCGCAACGCCTGCGCCTACGCCTACGCCTGTATCTGTACCCGTTGATTGCGCACCTGCTACTGTCAGCTGGACTGTTGCGGGCAATACTTGTAGCGCCAACGTACTGGCAGCGCCATCAGGTGCTAATGCCACAGCTAATGATTTAACTACTCCTACCACAGGTTCAGCATTTTTCGCATGCACCAAAG
>JANOSN010000609.1:0-3024 GCA_031415895.1 Polaromonas sp.
AATTTGAGCAACGGGTTGTTAGCAATATCGGGCATATGGTCGGCAATGATCCACATCTTAACGCCCGTGAGTACCAAAAATGCACCAAAAATATACAGCACCCAGCTGAACTGGCTGACCAAAGCTGCACCTAGGCCAATCATGATAGCGCGCAGCACAATTACACCCAAAATGCCCCAGAACAAAACGCGGTGCTGGTATTGCCTTGGAATGGCAAAATAAGAAAATATCAGCGCAATGACAAACACGTTGTCCATGGACAGTGATTTTTCAATCAAAAATCCTGTGTAGTACGCCATGCCGCTGACCGAGCCAAGGTACCACCACACCCAAGCGCCAAACAGCACCGCTACGCTGATGTAGCCAGCGGATAGCCATAAACTTTCCTGCACACCAATTTCATGGTCATCGTTGTGTAATACGCCCAGGTCGAACGTCAACAATGCAACAACAATACCGCCAAAAACAAGCCAAAGCCAAGTGGCTTGGCCTAAAAATGAAGTGTCTAAAAACGCTTGTAATGCTTGCACTGAAGGGCCTTTTAATGAAAGTTAAGCCTTGATAGTACGCATCATTTAATTTCTAAAAAAGCAGAGTAATACGATAAAACACTTCTAAAAAAACTGAATGTTAATGGGTATCCTTAACTATATTCGCTGGGCTTATCCGCATTGCGCAAGGGTTTGCAAAGTGCTGTGATGAGCGTTCTTCTGCCGTGTTTTTTTGGATTGGAGTTATGAAAATTTTCGTCTGGGTCATCACAGCCGTCATTGCGCTGCTGGGAAGTTTGTTGGTTGCAGTAACTGCCTCTGCTGTGGGCTGGCTAAGCGACAACATGGCGGTTGGTGCTGACTGGGTTAAACAGCTGGCGCAGCCAGATCCGACTAAACGGTTAGCGCTTCGTCAAGCTCTTCAGCTAAAAAACCACCTGATTGTCGCTCCCACAGCTTGGCATACAAACCACCACTGGCCAGCAGCTCGTGATGCGTGCCAAACTCGACGATGCGTCCAGCGTCCATTACCACCAGCCGGTCCATGCGCGCAATGGTGCTGAGGCGGTGGGCAATGGCGATGACGGTTTTACCCTGCATGAGCGTGACCAGTTGCTCTTGAATTGCCGCTTCGATCTCGCTGTCTAGCGCCGAGGTGGCTTCGTCTAATATCAATATCGGTGCATTTTTTAACACCACGCGCGCTAGGGCTACGCGCTGGCGCTGCCCACCAGATAACTTGACCCCGCGCTCGCCTGCATGCGCTTCGTAGCCTGTGCGGCCAACCCAGTCGCGCAGCTCAGTAATGAACTGGTGGGCGTGCGATTGCTCTGCGGCCAGCTGCACCTGCGCATCTGTAGCTGTGGGGTGGCCGTAGCGAATATTGGCGGCTATCGAGCGGTGCAGCAGCGACGTGTCTTGCGTCACCATGCCAATGGCAGCGCGCAGGCTTTCTTGCGTTACGCCGCGCAGGTCTTGACCGTCGATGGTGATGCTGCCGCTTTCTACGTCATAAAAGCGAAGTAGCAAATTAACCAAGGTAGATTTACCCGCACCCGAGCGGCCCACCAGACCCACGCGCTCGCCGGGTTGAATGTGCAGGTTTAAATTTTGCAGTACAGCACGGCCACCAGTGGCGGCCTGGCCATAGCTGAAGTTAACTTGCTTGAACACTATGTCACCGTGCGGCACAACTAACTCAGTGGCACTGGGTGCATCGACCAGTGTGTGCGGCACGGCAATAGTTTGTATGCCCTCTTGCACCACGCCCACGTTTTCAAAAATGCCCGACACTTCCCAGCTCACCCAGCCTGCCATGTTGGCGATTTGCCAAACCAATGGTAGGCAAGTGGCCACTACTGCGGGGGTGATTTGCCCCTCTTGCCACAGCCACACGCTCATGCCTGCAGTGCCTACCAGCAGCAGCACATTTAGTATGTTAAGCGTAAACATAAACCGCGTGGTCATGCGCATATGGGCGGCTATTTTGTCTCTGTGCTCGTCTATGGCTTCGCGCACGTAAGCGTCCTCATCACGCGCGCGTGAAAACAGCTTAACCGTCATGATGTTGGTATAGCTGTCCACCACACGGCCCATCACCAGTGACCGCGCCTCGCTGCTCACGCGCGACAAATCGCGCATGCGCGGTACAAAATAGCGCAAGAAAAACACATACCCTACCAGCCAGCACAGCATGGGCACGGCCAGCCGCCAGTCAAACACTAGCATGAGCGACAGCGCGCTCAGGCCGTACACCACGATGTACCACACCGCACGAATGGTGGCCACCACGCTCTCGCGCAGTGCGTTAGCCGTGTTCATCACCCGGTTGGCAATGCGGCCCGCAAAATCGTTTTGAAAAAACGGCCCACTTTGGCGCACCACATGCCAGTGGCTTTGCCAGCGAATCAGCGTGGTGGCCCCTGGAATGACCGCGTTGTTACGCACCATGCTGTCTAGCAGCACCAATGCAGGCTTTAACAACAAAATGACAACAGCGATACCAAGCAGCAACGGGCCTTGCTGCTGCAAAGCTACTGCAGGTGCAGCGGATGTCATTAAGCCCACCATACGGCCAATGAATACGGGAATTAAAGTGTCTACCAACGCCACACCTAGGCCAGTAACCAGCATCAACGCATACAAGCCACGTGTTTGCCGCACAAAGTGCCAATAAAAAGCAACTAAACCAGGCGGTGGGCCGCTGCTAGAAGCATCAGGCGGCGTGAAAATATTACTTATGCGTGATTCGAAAAATTTGAACATCTACTCTGATCATATTCTAGGGCAGCCAAAACTTGGCTAAACAGGATATTGTGCTTCTAGTGGGCACTTAAATACCCATATACATGCCTGCACCAAGCTGGGTGGCGAATTGAAATCGACACAAATACGTCACCATATTGAAATACTGCTTAGATAGCATCCTGAGTCGAAATTAACTTCTACTTACACGGAAATTTATGCAATCTATTTTCTCAAAATGTGTTTTTGCAGTTTTGTTGGCTACTGGACTGGCAGCGTGTGGTGGCAG
>JANOSN010000610.1:0-1666 GCA_031415895.1 Polaromonas sp.
CGCGGTACCGAGGTGCACTTTTTCCCTGACGCTGATATTTTTACCGCCAACATGGATTTCCACTACGAGATCTTAGCTAAACGCTTACGTGAATTGAGTTTTCTAAACAACGGCGTGCGCATTCGCCTAAAGGATGAGCGCAGCGGCAAAGAAGACGACTTCTCGGGCGCAGGTGGTGTGAAGGGTTTTGTGGAGTTCATCAACACCGGCAAAAAGGTATTGCACCCCAACGTTTTCCACGCGGCAGCCGAGCGCCCGTCAGAAACCTATGGCGGCATTCCTGGCACCAGCATTGGTGTAGAGGTGGCTATGCAATGGAACGACGGCTACAACGAGAACGTGCTGTGCTTTACCAACAACATTCCCCAGCGCGACGGTGGCACGCACCTGACCGGCCTGCGCGCCGCCATGACCCGCGTGATCAATAAATACATTGACGACACCGAGGTGGCCAAAAAAGCCAAGGTAGAAGTGACCGGCGACGACATGCGCGAGGGCCTGTGCTGCGTGCTGAGCGTGAAGGTGCCCGAGCCAAAGTTCAGCAGCCAGACCAAAGACAAACTGGTGAGCAGCGAAGTGCGCGCGCCAGTAGAAGAGATCGTTAGCAAGCTGCTGAGCGACTTTTTGCAAGAGCGCCCCAACGATGCCAAGATCATTTGCGGCAAGATCGTAGACGCAGCGCGCGCCCGTGAGGCCGCACGCAAAGCAAGAGAAATGACAAGAAGAAAAGGCGTGCTAGATGGCATGGGCCTGCCCGGCAAGCTGGCCGATTGCCAAGAAAAAGACCCGGCGCTGTGCGAGATCTATATCGTAGAGGGCGACTCTGCAGGCGGCTCAGCCAAGCAAGGCCGTGATCGTAAATTCCAAGCCATCTTGCCCCTGCGCGGCAAGATTTTGAACGTAGAAAAAGCGCGCTATGAAAAGCTGCTAACCAGCAACGAGATTGTGGTGCTGATTACCGCACTGGGCACCAGCATAGGCAAGGAAGAATTTAACGTCGACAAGCTGCGCTACCACCGCATCATCATCATGACCGATGCCGACGTGGACGGCGCGCACATTCGTACGCTGCTGCTCACCTTCTTTTACCGCCAAATGCCCGAGCTGGTAGAGCGCGGCCACATCTACATTGCGCAGCCGCCGCTGTACAAAGTAAAGCACGGCAAACAAGAGCAATACCTCAAAGACGGCCCGGCGCTTGACGTGTACCTGCTGCAGGTGGCGCTAGACGGTGCCAAGGTAGTGCCCGGCGCAGGCAAAGCCCCGCTACAAGGCGACGCACTGGCCGAGATTGCCCGCAAATATTTGGTGGCCAATTCAGTCATCGCGCGCCTAAGCGCGTGGATGGACGGCGAAGGCCTGCGCGCCATCATGCAAGGCGTGGCGCTAGACCTAGACACACTAGAAGCCGCCGAAAAATCTGCCCAGGCCATGCAAGCGGGCCTGCACAACGCGCAAGTGGCGGCGGTGTTTGACAACCGCACCGACAAGCATGTGCTGACGATTACCCGCTGGATTCACGGCAACGCCAAGGTCAGCAACATTACCGCCGACTTTGTGCACGGTGGTGACTACGCCGCCATGCGCGAGGCGGCCCTGACCTTTGAAGGCCTGATCGGCGAAGGCGCTGTGGTGCAACGCGGCGAAGGCGAAAAGCAAAAAGAAC
>JANOSN010000611.1:0-11006 GCA_031415895.1 Polaromonas sp.
GGTTGTTGTGTATTGCGGGTGCAGCCTATTGGTGGTTCCGCTGATAGAGCCTAGCCCTGGGCGCACAGCATTGCACTTGCAAATCACCTCACCTATACTAAATTGTTCAAAATTATTTTTTAAGGAAGTCGTGCTATGAAGCTTCGCAAATCTATGTCTTTTCTTGCCATCGCATCAGCCGCTGTGCTGCTGGCAGCGTGTGCCACGCCTCAGTCTGGCGCAGGCTGGGTTAAGTTGATTGATGGCACCAACGGCCTGGATAACTTTAACCGCGTGGGCGACGCCAACTGGGCTGGTATCGACGGCACTATTGTGGCCAGCCAAGGCGGTAAAGAGGCAAGCTTTTTAGTATCTAAGGCCAGCTACAAAGATTTTGAAATTCGCGCAGAGTTTTGGTCTAGCGACGATGCTAACAGCGGCGTGTTTGTGCGCTGCCAAGAGCCCGGCAAAATTACCGACGAAAACTGCTACGAGGCCAACATTTTTGACCAGCGCCCTGACCCCACCTACGGCACCGGTGCTATCGTGAAGGTGGCCAAAGTGGCGCAACCCATGCCCAAGGCGGGCGGCAAGTGGAACACGTACGAAATCACCGCTAAGGGCACTCGCTTAACTTTGGTGTTGAACGGTGTCAAGACGGTAGAAATTGATGACTCTAAGCTGGCCAGTGGCCCTATCGCACTGCAGTGGGCGCGTGGCACCATCAAGTTTCGCAAGCTAGAGATTCGTCAGCTTTAACAACTGCTGATAGTGCCCGAACTTTGACGGGATTCATAAAGACCAAGCCTTGTAAAGCGTCCACACACCAATCAATACAAAACCTAAACCCGCCACCAATTGCAAGGTGCGTGGTGACACTAGCGTGCCTAGATAGCTGCCCGCCACCACACCAATACCTGCACTGAGGGTAAGAGCGGCGCTGGCTGCAAAAAATACCGTCCATTTACTGACTGCTGCGTTGCTGTCAGAGGCAAACAGCATGGTAGCTAGCTGGGTTTTGTCGCCTAGCTCGGCTAAAAACACAGCTAGAAAAACGGTAAAGAAGGCTTGAAGTGCAGTGGTGGTCATGTTGCAATTTTAAACCGCTGCTTGAATTTAGACTCGCGCCATTGCCAGGCTGTGCAGGACCCTTCGACAAGCTCAGTGTGAACGGGGTATTAGGCTACTTAACGAGGCACTGGCGTATTAAGCGGTGTAACTGCTTTGCCGTGGATTAAATAGCCAATCAAATTATCGGCAGCCAAATTGGCCATCGCTTTGCGCGTAGGTACGCTAGCACTGCCAATATGGGGTGTAAGCACCACGTTTTTCAGCGCAAGCAGTGCGGGGTTGATCTTGGGTTCGCCTTCAAACACATCTAGGCCTGCGCCTAAAATTTTGTTGGCAGCCAGTGCTGAAGCCAACGCGTATTCGTCAATCAAGCCGCCACGGCCAATGTTGACTATGGTGGCCGTGGGCTTCATCAGCGCTATCTCAGTGGCCGCCACGGTGTGGTGCGATGCAGGGCTGTAGGGCACCACTAGCACGATGTGGTCAGCCTGTTTGAACAGGTCTTGTTTGCTAACGTAGCGTGCTTTCACTGAGGCTTCGGTGGCGGCGTTTAGCTGCGAGCGGTTATGGTAAATCACATTCATGCCAAAGCCGTGCGCACCGCGCTTGGCAATCGCTTGGCCGATGCGGCCCATACCTAAGATGCCCAGGGTAGCGCCGTGAATGTCGCTACCCAGCAGCATGTCAAAGCTCATCTTCTTCCACAGGCCTGCGCGCAAATATGCCTCGGCCTCGCTTACGCGGCGTGCGGTGGCCATTAGCAAAGTAAAGGCCATGTCGGCCGTGGTTTCGGTCAGCACGTCGGGGGCGTTGGTAGCTTGCACGCCTGCGGCGGTCATGGCGTCCACGTCAAAGTTGTTGTAGCCCACTGACATGTTGGCGCAAATTTTTAAATCTGAACACTGGGCTAGCAGCTCGGCGTCAATCCG
Source organism: Polaromonas sp. (assembly GCA_031415895.1). Lineage (GTDB taxonomy): Bacteria > Pseudomonadota > Gammaproteobacteria > Burkholderiales > Burkholderiaceae_C > JAAFIP01. Next base: position 1,980 of record JANOSN010000611.1, read on the forward strand.
CTCGCCGCCACTGGTGAACGCGCCTACTTTGCCTTGCAGCTTGGCAATGAATTCTTCACGCGACCAAATAACATCGTCGGGGTTGGTTTCAATATCAAAATGCGGGCGCAGGCGGTCTACAGATTCAGTAGCGACGGCTCTGGCGATCAAAATAGCAGGTTTATTCATGATTTAGGAGGTAAATTGGCTTGTAGTCCAAGTATTTATTGATCAAGTAGCTATAAAATTAATAGCATTTTAATTGCGGTTAATAAGCCTGTGATGGTGGAATATCGGGCTTTGGCTGGGCTGCTGGTTCGCTTTTTGCAGGTGCAATTGGCGCTACATTGGTACCTTTACTGCCCGGCGGTTCAGGGTGCCAGCCGTGCACAGCCATCAATACGGCAAAGCCAATCATATAGCCCACAGCCACGTGCCAGCCGCCTTTAAGCCACGCGCCCACAGACCTAGCTTGGGGGTACATATTGCTCAGCGCCACACCTGCGGACGAGCCAAACCAAATCATGCTGCCGCCAAAACCTACGGCGTAGGCCAACATGCCCCAGTCGTAGCCACCTTGTCTTAGCGCCAGTGCAGTCAGTGGAATATTGTCAAACACAGCGCTTAAAAAGCCTAAGCCCAGAGTGCTAACCCATGACGCCGCTGGCAGTTTGTCTACTGGCATCATTGAGGCGCACATCACTAACGACAGTAAAAACACCGTACCCTTAAAGGCATCTGGCAGCAGGTTCCAGGTAGGTTTGCGCCACACGCTGGTGGCCAGCACAGCCACCCACACGGCCACACCGATGACAGGAAAATACCCGAGCACAGCGGGCTGGTTCAAGTTAAACCACACGTTAGCAGCCACTGCAGCGACCAAAATGATAGCAACTATCGCTAGGCGCGCATACTCTACCTGTACGCCCTTGGGTGCGTTCTTCATGATGGGTTGGTAAGCATGCTGCTGGCGCGCTGCGATGACTCCAAAAAACAGCAGCGCTGGTACGGCTGCGGTGTAGGCATCTAACACCTGCAGCGGGTTCACCCCGGCAATCCACATCATGGTGGTGGTGGTGTCACCCACTACTGAGCCTGCGCCACCTGCATTGCTAGCGGCGACGATAGCCGCCAAAAAACCAATGTGCACGCGCCGCTGGTACAGCACTGCAGCCATGGCCCCACCAATCATGGCGGCAGCAATGTTGTCTAAAAAACTAGAGATCACGAACACCAAAATCAACATGACAAAACCACCCTTCCAGTCGTCTGGCAGGTAGTTAGGCAAGATGGCAGGGATTTGGGATTTTTCAAAGTGGTCTGCCAGCAGCGCAAAGCCTAGCAGCAAGCCCAGCAGGTTAGCCAAGGTCACCCACTCGTGGGCGACGTGCTTGATCAGCGAAAAATCTGTAAACCCCAGCTTGTAAGCTGCAATCACCAGCATCCCCATCAGCGCAACATACAGTGTGTGACCATGAAAAAGCGCTACACCCAGCAGCGTGCAGGCAAACAAAATGAACTCAACAGGAATACCAATAATAGCCATGCAGTGCTTCTGAAATTATGATTTATGCAGCTTGCTGGATATCAAAAACCTGACGCAAGTAGGCCAGATACTTTTCGTCCTCGCACATATTTTTAGACGGCGTGTCTGACAGTTTGGCCACTGGCTGGCCGTTGCATTGCACTAACTTCATCACAATTTGCAATGGCACATGGTCTGGCGCATCGCCTAGGTCGTTAGTTAAATTGGTGCCAATTCCAAAGGCCAATTGACAGCGGCCTGCAAAGCGCTGGTACAGCTCAATCGTGCGGGGCACGGTCAAGCCATCACTGAAGATTAAAATTTTAGTTTTAGGGTCAACACGGTTGGATTTGTAATGGGCGATCATGCGTTCACCCCAGTCAAACGGGTCGCCACTGTCATGGCGCGCACCATCAAACAGCTTGCAAAAATACATATCAAAGTCGCGCAAAAACGCCGTCATGCCGTACACATCGGACAGCGCAATACCCAGGTCACCACGGTACTCATGCGCCCACGACTCAAATGCAAAAGTTTGGCTGTCGCGCAGGCGGGGGCCTAATGCTTGCGCGGCCTGCAGGTACTCATGGGCCATCGTACCTAAGGGGGTGAGGCCCAGCTTCATGGCAAATAGTACATTGCTGGTACCTGCAAACTGCCCTGCGGGCTTGCTGACGGTGTCTGTGCCTAACTTGGCGCTGAGTGTGCGCAGCACCTCTTCGTGCCATGCTTTAGAAAAGCGGCGGCGCGTGCCGTAGTCTGCAATTTTCAGGTCTTGCAAACCATCTGCCTGCAGCAAAGCAATTTTTGCATTTAGGCGCTGGCGGCCATCATCCAAGCGCGGTGCTTTTTGGATATTGCGAAAATACACTTCGTTAACAATCGCCAGCACCGGAATTTCAAACAAAATGGTGTGCAGCCATGGGCCTTGCACCGCGATGTCAAGCTCGCCATTGGGCTGGGGTGTGACGGTGATGTATTTTTCGTTAAGTTTGAACAAACCCAAAAAATCAACAAAGTCACTTTTGATAAACCGCATGCCGCGCAAATACGATAGCTCGACTTCTGAAAAATGCAAAGTGCATAAAGAGCGAATTTCTGAGCGAATCTCATCGGCATAACGCGCAAGCTGTATGCCGGGGTTACGGCATTTAAATTTGTACTCTACCTGCGCACCCGGAAACTGGTGCAACACCACTTGCATCATGGTGAACTTGTACAGATCGGTGTCGAGCAGGCTAGTGATGATCATGCCCTGCATCGTACCAAACATCTGAGCCGTTTTAGGCCGAGCCTAGCCGTGCTGCTATCTGCCCAGCCAGCGGTGGCTATAGCCCACTAGCAGCATGTGCGGCAACGTTACCGCAGCCAAAGCCACCACCAGCCACTGCACCCAAAAAGCTTGCACACCCTGTGCGCTTAAGCTGTCCACGCCCTGCCCTGCAGGCAGCCAACGCCAGAGCACCCATAGCAACGCGGCCGTAGCTAAACCAGTAAGCCCCATTGCCAAAGCTAGACGCTTGCGTGACACCTTTGCGCGCGATGAGTGCCTGGCCATGGCGCGCAGCACGCGCGCGATGTGACTGAGGCTATGCCATAGACCAAAGTACACGGCAAACGCCATCAGCGGCGACAACACTGCATTCAGTGCCAGCACCGCTGCAAGCTCTAAGGCAGCTCGCGTTGTAGCATCGTCGTAATCTGCATGCTCAGCTGAGCGCGTCCCACGCCTATTGGTACGCTGTACAACCAACCATAATACCCAGACCACAGCACCTACAGCCCAAGTCATAGCTAGCCAGTACCACACCAGCCAAGTAGACGAATAATCTACGCCCAGCGCGTGCTTTAGCACTGCAGCCAATGCAGTATTAGACAAAAGCATAGGTGCCATCACGCTCGCGCCGCCCACCAACAATCTGTTAGCCAAGCTAGGGCGGTACAGCTCACCAAAATGCCACACCGACATGGCCAGCAGCGCCAGCAGCGCCCAGCCCGGCGACATGGCCAGCAGCGCCCCACAGCCTACGACCAGCAGCAAGTACACCAGCGCGTAGGCCGCCACATTGCTGTAGGGCTTAAATTGGGCCAACATTAATACAGCGTCTAGCGCCCCATGGCCCATGCCAACGGTCAGCGACAAACCGATAAACAGCCACAAGCCGAGTGTGGGCAGGCCTTGGTCCATCCAGCGTAGCAGCGCCAGCGCTGCTACAGTCGCAGCAATACTCAGCAAAATTTGCTGAAAAGATATAGGTGGGCGACTAAGCACTATGGCCCCACAGCCGCGCCAGCGCAGCGCTGGCAAAAGGCCGCACGGGTAGTGCGCGCATCATCGCCAGTTTTTGTATGCAGGTAGCACGGCCAGTTAAAAACGCCACAGTATCTTGCGCACTTAGCGATTTAAAAATTTGCATAAAGTAATCGGGTGCGGCCTGCCAGTCTTGCGCTAGCACTTGCAAAAACACGCTGTCCATCCAAGCATCTGTAGCTGGGCGTTGGTACGGCACAGCTTGCCATGCAGTAGTTGTGCCCGACTTTAGATGCGATGCCAATGACTGCGCTAACTGCGCAGCGTGGCCAATGGTGTCTAAAAAAGCATAGCCTGTGGCAGCGCGCAAAGTGCCGCCATTGCGTCCTAGGCCGACAGGCGATGTGTTTTGCTGCGCAGGTGCGTCTAGTTGCAGCACACCCTGCTCTTGGTACGCGATGCTGTAGTTTTGGCCGCTACACAGCTTGGCAAGGTAATTACGCATTTCAGCGTTGTAGTCGGGCTGCCAATCAGCAGGCGATACCCAAGTAGTCTCTACCAACGCACAACGTGCGTTGTAAGGCAGCACATACCAAAAATGCAGGCCCCGTGCATGTGGTTCAAACGCCATCAGTTGTACCGACTGCGCATCAAACACATCCTGCTGTGTAGTCACCTCCCAGCCGACAAACTGTTGCACCAAGGCGCTGGGCTGGTGCAACGCTGCGGGCCGCGCGTCTAGCACCGTACGGGCGCGCAGTACCTGCGCACCTTGCAGGGTAACCGTAGCATCAGTTGTATCAACAGCTGTCACCGCACAGCCCATTCGCAGCTCAATATGCCCCGCATTGCCAATGCTTTGCATCGCTGACTGATAAAACGCATCAGCGTCTAGCGTAGCGTAAGACACCCGTGCACTGCTGTGGCTGTGTTGCACACCCAGCATGCTCACGTTCCAGTGCTGCCAGCGCTGGCGCTCTAGGTGGCTGTAGCGGTGGGGCTGGTCTGTCCAATAGCTCCAGGTGCGGTCGCGGGTGTAGCTGGTGCGTTTTTCTAGTACCAACACCGACAAGTGCGCAAATTCAGGATCCGACAATTCCACAGCCAACGACAAGCCGCCTAAGCCACCGCCGATGATGATGATGTCCCACAGCTTATCGGCAGCAGCGTTCATGGCCGCTAGCCCTGCGCTGGAAAGCCCGGCATACCCACCAAGTGCGACAAGTCGTTGTGCCACACATCGCGCGCCACCACGCGACGCGGCATAGTTGGCAGCAATAAGGTATGTGACAACAGCCGAACTTTTTCTAGGTTGCTTAATGATGTGCGGCCGCACCAATAACGGTGCTCGCCTTGGCGCAAAATTTTGTGGCCAATGCCTTGGTATAAGGCCGACGCTATGCGAATCGCACGGCGGTTATGGCGCGGTATCACCGAGATACCTGCATGCGCAAAAGCATAAAAATCATCTGCCAGCGCCAGCAATCGGCCCAGCGCCGCAAAGGCTTGGCTGCGCTGCTCAGCGTCTTGTGGCGCTGACAAAATTTGCACACTAACACCCCACTGCGCAGGCACATAGCACCGCCCACGGTGCGCGTCTTCCACGACATCGCGGGCAATGTTGGTCAGTTGCATGCCTACACCTAGGGCTATTGCATACGCATCAGCCTTGATTGGCGCGCCTAATAGCGGGCGCATCATCTGCCCCACCGTGCCTGCTACGCCATAGGCAAATTTCAACAAGTCTTCTGTACTCTCAATTTGGCACGGGCCTGCATCGGCCTGCAGGCTGTCCATCAACACGGCCAATACGGTATCGGGTACGCCATGGCCGCGCAGCATGTGACCGGTTTGCCCAGCCAACGATGTTTTAGGCTGCTGGGGTTGCAAGTCCTGTGACTGCAAGGCCAGCATGCGCAAGGTGTGCAATGCTTGTAAGCGCTCTGGCAAAGTCCCCAAATGCTCCTCGTCTGCTAAATCATCAGCGGTGCGAGCAAAGGCATACAGCAGCGCTGCGTCTTTGCGCGCAGAAGCTGATAAGAACCGCGCCGCCCACGAGAACGACTTGGCATGGTGGTCCATCACCGCTTGCAGGTCTGCACTAGCTGTGCTGCCTGAGTTGCCTGTGCTGCCTGAGCTAGCTGGGGCCAGTTGCATCATTGCACAGCTCCAAACATTAAGCGCTCCACCACCTTAGCCGAGGTCACCACACCCGGCACACCTGCACCGGGGTGCGTACCTGCGCCCACAAAATACAAGTTGGGCACATCGGGTGATTGGTTAGGAAACCTAAAACCCGCAGACTGCGTGAGCTTAGGCGTAATAGAAAAACCTGACCCAAGCGGTGCAAGTAATTCATTAGCAAAATAATTGGGCGTCACAACACTCTCATGCACAATGCAGCTGCTCAAGCCTGGCAATATGCGCCGCTCTAGCTCAGACTGCAGCAGCGTTTTAAATGGCGCTGCTTGCGTGGCCCAGTCTACGCCACTGGCCAAATTAGGCACAGGCACCAAGGCATAAAAACTGTCGTGCCCTGCAGGTGCATATTGTGCGTCTGTAGCCGTTGGCCGGTGCAGATAAATGCTTAGATCATCGCTTAACTCTTGGCTTTCAAATATTTTGTGCAGCACTTCGCGGTAGGTGTTGCCAAACAAAATGGTGTGGTGCGGCACGTCGGCAAACACTTTGCTGGTGCTGAAATACCATACAAACAAACCCATGGAGTATTGCTTTTTTGTTAGCACTTTCGGGCGCTGCTGCGCAACGGGCAACAGCTTGGCGATGGTGTAGCCTGCATCAGCATTGCTAACTACAGCGTCTGCAGCAAAGTGTTGACCGTTGCTTAGTTGCACGCCAGTGGCTTTGCCTTGCGCAGTGGTAATGCTTTGCACATCAGCGTTCCACACAAACTGCACGCCATGGCGCTGGCCCAATTCAACCAAGCCTTGCACCAGGCGTGCCATGCCCCCACGCGGAAACCACACGCCCCACTTGCGCTCCAAGTAATGGATCAAACTATAAATACTAGTGGTGTCAAACGGATTACCGCCCACCAACAGCGGCTGAATGCTAAAGGCACGGCGCACGCGCTCGTCTTTAAAGTAGCGCGCGGTAGCGTCATAAACTGATCTGTCAGCCCGCAGGCGCAGCATAGCTGGCAGCGCCTTAAGCATAGACATGGCGCCTAAAAATGGCTGTGCACCCAGCTCTTCATAGCCTTTTTCAAACAGCTTTTTTGAATGGGCTAAAAACTCAGGATACGCTAGTGAATCTGTCACAGAAAATTTAGCAATTTCAGATTGAATTTTGGCTGTGCTGCCGCCGTAGTCTAGCTGCGTACCATCAGCAAAGCGCATTTGGTACCACGGCGTTACGGGCATCAGCTCAACATGGTCAGACAGTTTTTCACCAAACAAGGTGAACAACTCTTCAAACAATACTGGCGCTGTCAGCACTGTGGGGCCTGCATCGTATTTAAACGTGTGCGGCATGCCATCTTGGGGACTACTGGCTTGAACAAATTCACGCCCTCGCCCACCCGGGCCTGGCAAACGGTCTAGCACTGTCACGCTGTGCCCGCGTGCGGCTGTGCGCAAAGCACTAGCTAAGCCACCAAAACCGGCACCAATAATTACAACATTCATCTTCAGTCCATGATACTAAAAAAAGAGCGAAAAAAAACACCCCTAGCCTAAAGCACGGGGTGTTTTGTGGGTAAGCTAGATTTACTTCTTAGCAGCCTCAGTCTCGCTGACAGCTACGCTCCAGATGATCAGGCCGAATGCAATTTTGTTGAGCACGTCAGCCAAGTTGTAGATCAAGTTAAGCGCATTGGCGCTGGCCTCTGGGCCGCTGCCTGTGAGGTAACCAAAGAAGTAGCCGATGGGGTAGATAGCCCAGCCGATAGTCACAATCCAGCGCATGGTGCTGAAAGCAGACTGCACTGATGGTGGTGCACTTTGTGCGTTGATTTTGCCAGCTTCACCCATGAAGATTTCATACAGAATAGCCGCCCAACCGATCATGCCGATGATAAATGCAGGCCACACCGACATATAACCGGCTTCACCTAAGTAGCCGCCAATCAACATTACAAATGTGCCTATCATCAGGCGCCAAAACACTCCATTGGGTACCTTGGTAATGGCCGACAAAATCAAGAAGAACTCAATCATCAACAGTGGCACCGTGATCAGCCAATCGATGTAGCGGAAAACAGTGGGTGATGTGCCTGTATTAACCCAAACCTCGCGCATGTACAAGTAGTGCACTGCTGCCACTAGGGTAACTAGACCTGAAACGGTTAAAGAGGTTTTCCATTTAGCAGAAACGCGGTCTCTTTCTAAAAAGAAAAACACTGTAGATGCCATTAACGCCATGGTAATTAACCAAAACGAGATGCCTACAAAGTCATTAGATTTTAGTAGTGCTCCCGTGGCAGCCGATGCTTGGGTAGATGTAAGTGCGAGGGTTAATGTTGTTGCGCCAAGTGCCAACCCGGTGGTTGTTTTGGATCTTAGATTTTTGAACATCATGCGTGGGTCTCCTAAAAATGCATGACTGGATAAATGAAAAGTCCGAAAACTTTTCGCCTGTCATGATTTCAGTGATCCCGCAGGTCCAGACTAATCATGAATCTGCATCTTAACCATTCTTGTGAGTCGAAATACTCGGGAAAACTCTAATCCGTGGACAGTTTAAGGTTATGAAATGATAATAATATTTTGCTGCACTGCAAAATAATTAGCGAAAAAAAGGGCCGCAATAGCGGCCCTTGGTGTGTCGCAAGTGCAGATTACAGCTGCGCCATTGCTTCGCGGATTTTCTGCTCGCGCACCACTTGGCGTACGGTGTAAATTGCCACCATGCCAAAGCCTACTTTGTTAAACAAGTCAGCAATGTTGTAGATCAGTTCGCGGCCAATACGCACGTCGGGTGAGTTAGAGATCAAAGTGATCAAGAAGCCCAATGGGTAAATAGCCCAACCGAATACGATGAACAACTTAAGACGCGACAAACCTTGGCGCACTGGAGCCAGCTTGTTGGCCGATGCATTGGTCACCGCTGTGTACAAGATGAAAATAATAAACAACCAAGCCAAGCAGCCTACGCCAAACATAGCCCAACCCACTACAGTGGAGCCCTTAGCAGCGTTGATCGATGCTTCACCAGCCCAGCCAAACAAAATCATCATGATGTCGGCAACGATCACCAAAATAGCAACTGCAGCAGCATCATCACCGCCCAACATTTCAGGGAATTTGTTAAC
>JANOSN010000612.1:0-1327 GCA_031415895.1 Polaromonas sp.
GCTTAACACCGAGAGCGCCCACCTCACCTACAAACCCGAGCGCCTCTCTATGGAAAAAGTAGAAGACGCCCCGTTCTCGCCCGCTGACCGTATTGGCCAGCTCACTATGCGTAACCTGGACATTGTGGATACGCGCGACAAGCTCGACATCTACACCAAAGCTGGGCTGCTGGCGGTGGGTAGTGGCAACGCCATGCCTAAACTAGGCCAATAGATGTAGCAATAAGAAGGAAAACCCTAGTTTCACTCGATTCGTGAAACTTTTGCGCGTGGCGTGCGACTTACCAAGTGCACATATAACTTTAAAAGGACACACCATGCGCAAGCTTCTCACCATTTTATTAACCACAGCCGCTTTGTCAGTCAGCCTGACAGCAGGCGCACAAACCGCACCTGCCGCCTACGGCCCGGCCATCACGCTAGAGCAAGCCAAAAAAGCCATGGCAGCGGCTGAGGCAGAAGCGGTTAAAAATAATTGGCCCGTAGCGATATACATCGTCGACTCTGGCGGCCACATGGTGATGATGCAGCGCCTGCCCAATACCCAAATCGCCAGCCTAGACATTGCGCAAGGCAAGGCCACTTCGGCCAACAATTTTCGCCGCCCGACTAAAGCTTTAGAGGACGCTGTGGCTGGCGGCGGCGCAGGCCTACGCTTGCTGGCGCTGAAAAACGTTACGCCCCTGGAAGGTGGTGAGCTGATCATGCAGGACGGCAAAATCATTGGCGCAATTGGTGTCAGCGGCGTGACATCTGCCCAAGATGCACAAGTTGCACGTGCGGGGGTAGCTGCAGCTATCAAATAAACCCTGATAGAATCAGACACCGGGCCCAAGCAATTGCGCCCGGTTTTTTTTGGCCTATTTTTTACGCCACTAAAACCGGCACATTCCAAGCGCTCAAAACAATCTGCGATAGTTTTTTTGACAACTGTATTGAAAGTAATGTGCCATGGAAATTTTTGACTACGACAATGTTCTTTTGCTACCACGCAAGTGCCGGGTAGATTCGCGCAGCGAGTGCGACGCGGGGGTTGAACTGGGTGGGCGCAAGTTTCGTATTCCCGTGGTACCCGCCAACATGAAAACCGTAGTGGCCGAAAGCACCTGTGTGTGGTTGGCACAAAACGGCTATTTTTATGTGATGCACCGCTTTGACTTGGACAACGTGCAGTTCGTCAAAGACATGAACGCCAAAGGCTTGTTCAGCAGCATCTCCTTAGGGGTGAAAAAGCCTGACTACGACACCGTAGACCAGTTGGTAGCGCTGGGGCTGTGCCCCGACTACATCACCATCGACATTGCCCACGGCCATGCCGACAGTGTGC
>JANOSN010000613.1:0-1118 GCA_031415895.1 Polaromonas sp.
CGCTAGTGTTTTGCTAAAGCTGCCCATGTAGATACAGCCCTCGGGGTTGCGCGCAGTCAAAGGCGCAGGCGGTGGTGCGTCAAACCACAGGTCACCATAGGGGTTATCTTCCACAATAGGCAAACCTAGCCGTGCGGCTTCGGCGCTCAGCGCAACGCGGCGCGCTTCACTCATCGTATTACCTGTTGGGTTTTGAAAATTGGGCAGCACATATAAAAATCGTGCGCCTTGGGCTTTGCTTACCAAATCGCCCACATCAATCCCTTCGGCATCGCTGGCAACGCTCACAAACTCAGGCTCCATCGGCGTGAAGGCTTGTAGCGCGCCGAGATAGGTGGGCGTTTCCACCAGCACTTTGGAGCCCGCGTCGATCAGCACTTTGGCAATCAAGTCGAGCGCTTGCTGTGAGCCCGTGGTGATCAGCACTTGCGCAGGGTCAACCTCCCAAGGCAGCGACTTGGCCACCCATTCACGCAAGGCCGCAAAGCCCTCACTGGCGGCATATTGCAGCGCCGCTGGGCCATCTTTTTGCAAGACCTTGGCGCACGCATCAGCAAACGCCGCAATCGGAAATGTTTTAGGCGAAGGCAGGCCGCCCGCAAAGCTGATGATGCCGGGCTTTTCCGTTACCTTCAAAATCTCTCGAATGATCGAAGGATTCATTTTTTCGGCACGGCGCGCTAACTTCCATTGCATTGTCATTTTTTCATCTCCACGGGCATTTTTTTGCCCACATACACTGTGGCTATAACTGCCACAGCAAATACCAAAGTAAGTGCATCCAACCGCTCGCCCACCAAAGGCACGGCAAACAGCAAACTCAAAAACGGCTGAATCAATTGCACCTGGCTCACGCGCACTGCGCCGAGCGCCAGCGCCCGATACCACGCGAAGAAACCAATCCACATCGAGAACAGCGACACATAAGCAAAGCCCACCCAGCTCATAGTGCCAATGGCTGCAGGCTGCGCTGGCGCGAAGATCAAGGCCACAGGCAGCGTGAGCGGCAAGCTGCTGACCAGCACCCAGCAGATCACTTGCTCTGAGCCCAAGCGCGGGGTGAGGCGCGCGCCGCCGATGTAGCCGAATGCGCCTGTGGTCATGGCGATGATCAGGTA
>JANOSN010000614.1:0-3732 GCA_031415895.1 Polaromonas sp.
GCTCTTTTAACCGGGCTGACAGGCTTACCGCTGGCGGGTCACCGGCGCGGCCAGCGGCGTAGTTGTTCAGCCCCACATGGATCTTGCCGTCTAAAAACGTGCCTGCCGTCAGCACCACAGTGCGGCTTTTAAACTTAATGCCCACCTGAGTTACAGCGCCCACCACGCGCTCTACCCCGCCTACAGTCTCTACCATCAGGTCGTCCACCGCCTGCTGAAAAAGCCACAAATTAGGCTGGTTTTCAAGCCGCCGGCGAATAGCAGCCTTGTACAAAACCCGGTCAGCCTGCGCCCGCGTAGCGCGCACGGCCGGGCCTTTAGAGCTGTTCAAAATTCTAAATTGAATACCACCCTCATCGGTGGCAATGGCCATCGCCCCGCCCAGCGCGTCAACTTCTTTCACCAAGTGGCCCTTGCCAATCCCGCCGATCGACGGATTGCAGCTCATCTGGCCCAGCGTCTCAATGTTGTGCGTGAGCAGCAGCGTGCTGCAGCCCATACGCGCAGCCGCCAGCGCGGCCTCCGTGCCCGCATGGCCACCGCCAACCACGATCACGTCAAAAATTTGGGGAAAGTTCATAACAGTAGATTTTAACAGCCTGAGGCATTTCAGAGCATGTTTTACCTATCAAAACACCCAGTAGTCCAAGTATTTGTTACTTATATAGCTATTATTTTAGGAGCAAAGTCAAAATCCAACATATATAAAACTTTACGTAACATTTAGAGCTGAAATGATGCAATTAAACTATGCGTAAGTGCTTGCGCAATTAGCTATTTTAAATCTATTGAAACGGTATTATTACTCATAATAGGCGGTATTTAGGTAAACTTAAGACATTTATTAAATAAAAAGTACTCAAAAAATGTAAATTAATCCATAAATCTACAGTTCCTAACCGAAATGTATTCTTATTGTGGTAAGTTCCACGCAATTGCAAATATTTATACAAGATAGAGCCCACAAGCTCGGAGGTCTTATGAACGTCGTTGAACAAAAAGTTACAAACTGTGCGGCTGCTCCAGTAGCGGCCAAGCCTGATACCTTGGGCCGCGCCCAAGATATCAGGCTGATGCCCCATTTGCTAAAGCTAGCAGCGACGCAGCTGCTAATAAAGCTGGGGGTGGTGTCTTCGATGGTAGTGCTCGCTGCACCGGCAATAGCGGCATGTAATCTGCAAAACTTCAACGCGGGCTTACAAAGCACCGGCACCGGGCCATTTAATGCAGGCGCTTGTGTGGCAGGCGGCACTGCGCATGTGGCAGGTGACGACGCCTGCTCTACCGACAGTGTAGTTCGCACCAATGACACCTATATTTACCGATTCAATTACAAGATTCCCGCAGGCACAGCTGAAACCAACATCACGTTTGAATCTACGTTGCCGCTAGTCAACGGCAAGAAGGTAGTCGTGTGGGATGGTTTGCCCGCGCAATGTACAGGCCCGGGAAGCGCAGTTAGCAATGGCGGCTTGACATTGCTATGCAATATTGGCGATAAAGACCAAACCAACGGCGGCGACTTAAATGCAGCAGTGCTAGCCCAAGTAAAGGCCACCATACAAGGCGCAGACGGCAACAATGTCAATATCGATGTTACATCCAAGACGGACCAATGTACTATTGCTGATACTGGCGGCTCTAAGCCTGCACCCGTTGTACAAATCTCTGGGCGTCAAAAAGTTGACTTCCGTAAAGACGTTTTATACCAGCAGCAAGACGCCTTCACTTTCAACGGCGTGCCGGGCTACATTGTTGCTTGGTATGTCTACATGGATCAGTTCGACCCATCTGGCGCGGCTAGCAAGGGCGGCGAGGCTATTGCAGGTCCTGTATCGTTCAACGATGTTTCCACCAATTTTCCGCCGAACTCAATTTGGTTTGATTGCTTTGATGCTACCGGCAGAGGCCAGGGAAATATTAGTTGCCCAAGCAGGGGTACCTTGGTTAACCCGAGTGCACCGCAAAATATTACCATCACACCGCGCCCAGAAGAATTGGGCGAATTTTTGGTGGCCGGTGGCAAAAACACATCTATTGAGCGCGATCCGTTCACATCAGAGCCTCAGCGCCTGGCAACATTCGCTGTTCGCTACTGGATTCCGCTAAGCGACGTTCAGAACCCAGCTAACCAAATCCCATCAGGTCAGATTGATCTGAAAAACGCCATTACAGGCTTTACAGGACAAACCGTCAGCGGTGCTGCTGTAGTCGACCAAGTCCTAACTAATAATGAACTCATCAACACTATCGTTCCTATAGTTCCTGGTGGCTACTATAAATACATTGCTCGCGATTGGGTTAACTCCAACTGGGCCCACCCTAGCACCTTCGGTGGTACGGGCTCAGGCAACTGGCAGCTAGACGGCACTAACAACTGGGGCGACTCCGGCACTGCGCTGGTATATCCGGGGCAAATGTTTTTTCCGCGATTGGACTACTTCAACCGCAATGCAGTGGCCACAACGACACCTAGTATTTTGTGTGAAAACTTCAAGAACACACATGTTGAATTAGTGGAGATTCCTGGTAGTAACGGGCATGCAGCAGGTTGGTACTATTCAGCGCCATCAGAGATTGCTAATGGCGCACCAGGTAATATTTCCGGCGCATTCCCACAGGGATACACCGTGCAGTACGGCGTATCTAGAGTACCTTTCACCAGCCAGGCAGCTATGCAGACTAGCCGTTGTGAAGATGCCGACGCAACTTGGTATCCCACACTCACAGCTGCTGCCGCTGCTGGGCAAAAAGACAACCTTAACAAAGTGCGCATGATCGTGCCCCAACTGGGTGCTGGTGAAAACACGCTTTTTACTATCGCTCAGCGCGCGCGCCCCGGCATTAACGGCACTTATTACCCTGACTACACACCCTACAAGTTGGCGACAGTCAACGGTGGAAACTGGCAAGACAGTACGTATAACGTAGGCGACGCAACAGGTGGTGGTGCAGGTGCTAATACGGGGTTAAGTGTTGGCAAGCGTGTGCAGATCACTACTGCCTTGGCGCGTATTCAGAAAGAGGCCACCGTCAACGGTAGCGTCATTAACACAGCCACGGCGGGTGGTACGGTGTTGTACACATTGACACCATCGCTGCAGAGTATCGTGCCAGGTTTACCGGCTACGTACGTAACAGTGCAAGATCGTTTGCCCGCGCCTTTGGCCTACCAAGCAGGCTCTGCGACACCGCCGCCTGACAGCATTCAATCGGATGCAGGCGGCACTACGCTGACGTGGACTTTGAATAACGTCACCGCTAACACCACCTTGCCAACTATTTCCTTTGCGGCATTGGTACCCGAGACGATTACACCGAACAGTAGCGTAGTTAACCGTGCTGTGATCAGTACACCCGACGACGCTTCACCAGAATCGCAGCGCCAGACTACAAAATCGCTAACCGTGTTGAACCCGCCAGGCATTAAGGTGTTCAAAAGCACAAGCACTCCGTTGATTGAGACCAACAAGACGGCCACCTTTAAGCTACAAGTGGCCAACTTTGAAAGCACTCCGACAACTGTGGACGTGATTGACGTGCTGCCTTACGTTGGCGACAGTGCTGCAGTATCACAGCCGCCACTAGCTGCCCAAGCTGGCCGCAACCCTATTTCAACATTTGCCGGCACCATCCAAGTGGGGCCTGGCAGTGTGGCTGCCCCTGCGGGAAGTGTAGTTCGCTACAAACGTGGCCCTGTCAGTGGCGTATTGGTTGATCCACTGGTTGCTG
>JANOSN010000615.1:0-4351 GCA_031415895.1 Polaromonas sp.
CTCAGCGATTTTTAATTTCCCTATGCAATTCGCCTCTATTGGGCCGTTGGTGACTGAGCTGTTGACCCAAGTATTATCGGGTTCAAAGTTTACTCAGCCACCCTGGATTCGTGGGGTGTATTTCACAAGCGGAACCCAAGAGGGCAGCCCTATCGACCGCATGATGGGAAATTTAGCCCGTAGTTTTGGGTTGCAAAACACGGTTATGCCTCCAGCAAAGGGCAGCGCGCGCAGCTTCTTCCTGACGTCATTGCTGCAAAAAGTCGTGTTTCCTGAACAGCGTTTAGCCAGTGCCGATTTAAAGTGGGAGCGCCGCCGTCACATCCTGCGCCTATCAGCGTTTGGTGCTATGGGGTTGGCAGCATTGCTGTTGATTGGCGGCTGGTCAATCAGTGCCATGCGTAATATGGACTATTTAAAGGCAGTTGAAGCGCAGGTAGAGCCCGCACGCCAAGCCTTGGCTGCCATGCCTGCACGGATGCAAAGCACTGAAAAAGTGGCCCCCGTTTTGCAAAGCTTGCGTGATATGTGGATGACACCTGCAGTCAACGCTGAATCAGTACCCAAGCTGATGGGGCTAGGACTGTACCAAGGCGATAAGCTCAATGGTGCTGCGTTTTTAGCGCATCAAAAAGCGCTCAATGATGTGTTCTTACCTCAGCTGTCTAGGCGTTTAGAAGATCAGCTAAGAGGTGCGCAAAAAGACAATCTTGAGTTTGCTTATGAGGCACTTAAAAGCTACATCATGCTGCACGAAACAGAGCATTTTGACAGCGAGGCGCTCAAGGCCTGGATTACGCTTGACTGGCAACGCAGCTTAGATCGTGGTGTCCCTGAAGAACAAAGAAAAGCGCTGGAGACTCAATTAGATGCCTTATTGGCGCAAGGCGCCCCCCGCTCGCCATTGCCCAAAGACGAGGCTTTAGTGCGTAATGTACGCGCGATGCTGGCTTCGTACCCGCTCGAGCAGCGCATTTTTAGCCGTTTAAAGCGAATGCGTACCGGTGCTGATATTCCTGCATTTACTGTAGCCAAAGCCGCTGGGCCCAGCGCGCCACTGGTGCTAGAGCGTGCTAGCGGCAAGCCGCTAACTGAGGGTGTCCCTGGCATGTTTACCTATGACGGCTACCACAAGAGTTTTCAGTCCAGTGTGGTGCAGTTAACTGGCCTGATGGCGTTAGAAGAGCCTTGGGTGTTGGGCTTGGAGCGCAGCGCAGCAGATAAGGCGCGTGACGTTGCCAACTTGGGTGCTCTGACTGATCGAGTGCGGCGAATCTACTTAGAAAAATATGCCAAAGAGTGGGAGGGTTTGTTAGCGGACGTGCGCCTGCAACGCAGTACTAACTTAGACAAAAATATTCAAATGGCCAGAATACTATCCAGCAATACTTCTCCGCATGTGAATTTTTTACGCGCTGTGGTGCGTGAAACAACTTTGATTAGCACTGACAGTGCCGCCAAAAATGTAGTCACCAAGGCTGGAGAGACCGTTGCCAGCACGCGTAAAACTTTAGAGCAGCTGATAGGTGCAGACCCAGTTGCCAAAAACCCTGAGGCTGGTAAGCGCGTTGAGTCTATCGTGGATGATCAGTTTGACACGCTGCGCAAACAAGTGACCGCGCCCGGCCCTAACTTGCCTGCGCCCATTGACGAAACTTTAAAACTATTCAATGACGTGTATGTATATTTGACAGCGGTCGATACGGCGGCCAAGTCACGCTCGCCTATGCCCCCTGGCGATATTGCGGGCAAGCTTAAGGCGGATGCGGGCAGGCTGCCAGAGCCCATGCGCTCGATGGTGGAGGCCTTAAGTCAATCCGGTGCTGCACAAGCCATCAGCGCTGAGCGCAGTGGCTTGAGTCAAGATTTAAAACCTGTGGCTGACTTTTGCTCGCGTGCCATTGCCGGGCGCTACCCGCTGGTGCCTGGCAGCACCCGCGATGCTCTACCAGAAGATTTTGGTCAGTTTTTTGGGCCGGGGGGTTTGATGGATGACTTCTTCCAAAAGCGCTTAGCTAATTTGGTGGATACGAGCACCAAGCCTTGGAAATACAAACCCGTGGTGGGCCAAGCTAACTCATCGGCTGCAGCGCTTGCGCAGTTTGAACGTGCTGCGCGCATTCGCGATATTTTCTTTCGCAGCGGTAAAACTCCCTCGGTACGCTTGGACTTTAAAGTGGTAGAAATGGATGCCTCCATCACACAGTTTGTGTTGGATGTAGACGGGCAGTTGGTGAAATATGCGCACGGGCCTATCTTGCCCATGGCGCTGCAATGGCCTGGTTCAAAAGGTAGTAATCAAGTGCGTGTGCAGTTAACACCGCCGTCTGCAGCGGGTGCTTCGGGCCAAGTGGCAGATGGGCCGTGGGCGCTTTTTAGAATACTGGAAAAAGCCCAGCTAGAAAACGCTGGTGTACCTGAGAAATTTTTCGTCACTTTCAATATTGAAAATAGGCGCACACGTTTTGAAGTAACCACCAACAGTGTGCAAAGCCCCTTGCGGGTACGTGAGCTACTAGAGTTCTCATGTCCTGAGGGCCTGTAATGTCGTTATTTTCGCTCCCAGAGCAAGGGTGGGATCTGCCGGGTTGGTTTGGTAAATTACCCGGAACAGGAGATTTTGCGCAGCGCAGGTTGTCACACCGCTTTATTCAGGTATGGGATGCTTGGCTGCAGCTTAATTTATTTGAATTACGCAATCTGCATGAAGATTGGTCTGAAAAGTATTTGCAAGCCCCTGTTTGGCATTTCAGGCTAGGCGCAGGCCTTATTAATGCGAATGAGTGGATTGGGGTGTTGATGCCGTCGGTAGATTCAGTGGGAAGGTATTTTCCGTTAACTTTGGCGGTAGAGTTGTTTCCACTTAATGACGAGCTTGCAGACGCGCAGGAATACATTCAGCAATGGTGGTCAGTATCTGCAGAGTTGGCTTTGCGGGCATTAGAGGGTGACCAAGACGCTGCAAGCTTTGACATCGCGCTTAGCGAGGTTTTTAAACTAAAAAAACCGTTAGGTGTGCACATACCGGTAATTGATAAAACCCCTCCAGAAGGCTATTCTTTATGGCTAGCCAATAATCATAGTCAACAAGATTTTGTGCAGGAGATGTGTGGATTACCCAAACAAGCAGTGTTTAATGGTTTGTTTGGTTCTAACAGCGTGACACTTTAAAGCCGCTTTTGACTATGACCCACCCACCGACTGCACCGCTGCCTGACCCAGTGCCTGACTCAGTGCCTGACCCAGTGCCTAAGCCGCTGACTCTTGCCGATAATCCAACGGTAGAGAGCGACGACGCCACGCGAATACTCACGCCTGCCCAAGTAGCACAGTTAGAAGTGGCGGATGACGCTACTAAAATTATTGCTAACCCGCTGAAAGCGTCAAATTCCACTGCGCAGCAAGCTTCACCCGTCACGCAGTTTCCCATCACCAAGCCTTTGGCAGCTGACAACCAAAATCTATCAACACCGGCCCCGCAAGACGCTAACCTATTAGCCATTGGCACCCGCGTAGCGGAGTTTGAGGTGACCCGCTTGATAGGGCAAGGCGGTTTTGGCGTAGTGTATGAAGCTTGGGACCATACCCTTGAACGCACAGTAGCCATCAAAGAATACATGCCAACCGCTTTAGCCAACCGGCAGGCCGATGGCAGCGTCACCCCCATATCTGCCAAGCACAAAGAAACTTTTGATGTGGGAATGCGCAGCTTTATAAACGAGGCGCGCCTGCTGGCACAATTTGACCATCCTTCACTGGTCAAGGTCTATCGGTTTTGGCAAGAGCGCGGCACCACCTACATGGTGATGCCGTGCTATCAAGGCATCACACTCAAGCAGGCGTTGATTGATAAGCGTGATGTCAGTGAAAAATGGCTGGTTGATATTGTGGACGGAGTGACGCAGGCGCTGGCGGTGATGCACCGCGCCAGTTGCTACCACCGTGATATTGCGCCCGACAACATCATGTTGCTGGAGTCCACCGGGCTGCCAGTGGTGTTAGATTTTGGTGCGGCCAGGCGCGTGATTACTGATGTGACGCAGGCCATTACCGTGATTTTGAAGCCCGGTTATGCGCCCATCGAGCAGTATTCTGAAACACCGGACATGACGCAAGGCGCTTGGACGGATGTCTATGCGTTATCAGCCGTGATGCACGTAGCGGTGACTGGGCGCTCGCCACCACCGTCGGTGGCTCGGCTGCTTAATGATCGCTATGTACCGCTTGCAGCCGATCCGCAGCTGCTTACCCGATTTCAGCCTAGAATTTTGCAAGCCATAGATGCCGGGCTAGGTGTGCGGCCAGAGTCAAGGCCGCAGTCTATGGATGCGTTTCGCCATGCATTGGGCTT
>JANOSN010000616.1:0-9029 GCA_031415895.1 Polaromonas sp.
GCTCTCTAAGGTTGGTTTTGGTAAATAAATTGCCTTGTAGTCCAAGTATTTATTACATAGTTTGCTATTAATATTGCAGTAAAACTAATGTCAATAAAATCTTCATCTTCATCTTCAGCACCGGGGGTGTCTGCGCGCTAGCATGATGTCAACTATGCATGGTTTAGTTTGGGTATATATGGAACGTACCAATATATGTTATTTAATGTCATTTATGTGAAATAGCAACTAAATTTGTGAATAAATGCCTATTTTTTGAAAAAATAAGCCCCTGGGCGGCTAGGATTTAGCAGACAAACGACAATTACTCATCAAAATTGGTATGCAACCATATGACCTTGCTTAACGACACTTTAGAACTTAACCCCAGCTCCTCAGTACAGCTAACTGGGCCATTCCTCAAGCTTGGCTTAGACAAGGATGCGCTGGAGCCTTTTTGGCGTCAGCTGTATGTGCAGATCACCGCTTTGATCAAGTCTGGCGAGATCAGTGAGGGGATTAGCCTGCCGTCTGAGCGCGATTTGGCTCTGGCGATGGGCGTCAGCCGCGCCACGGTCAAACGCTGTTATGACGAGCTGCGCCGTTTTGCCCAGCTCAGCGGGCGCGGGCGGGGCGGCAGTGTGGTGCAGGCAGTGCAAACCGTGCAGCCTAGCTTGGGCAAGCTCAAGGGCTTCACCCAAGAAATGCAGGAGCTGGGTAAAACTGCTTCCACACTGCTTGTCGAGCGCGCTGTGGTCACTGACCGCATGATGGCCTCGGTGTTTGGCCGTCCATCGACTGCGCAGTTTTTGCGTTTGGTGCGCGTGCGCAAAGCCGATGGCGTGCCCATGACGCGCGAAGTGGCCTGGTACGACTTAACCATCACACCTGCCCTGGCTCGATGGGACGCGCTGGGCTCGGCCTATGAATTCATTAAAAATACCGGCCGGGTTGTGCTCACCCGGGCTGAGCAAACAGTCGAGGCCGTGCTAAGTTCGCCAGCTGAAACGCAGACTTTTGATTTCACAACTGCGCAACCGTGCTTGCTGTTTAAACGCAAAACCTACTCAGTCAACGAACAGTTGGTGGAGTACGTAGAGGGTACTTTCCGTGGCGATGCTTATGTGTACAAGCTCACACTAGATACGTAGCCACATACCTTGCACGTCAGTGGTGGTAGCTAATGCAGTGCTGGCGGTTACTGCCATACTGCCAACGGCTGCTCAATTAGCTTGTGCCCAAGTAGCTTCTGTTCAAGCAGCTGCTGATCAGGCAGCGCATCCAGCACGCCCGCCACCGAGGCCACATGCGCACCGCAGGCATTGCCCCAAGTTAAGGCTTCTTGCAAATCACACCCTGCCAGCACAGCAGCGCAATAACCACTGGCAAAAGCATCACCAGCACCCACAGTGTCCACTGCGGTGATAGTGGGGGCGGCGACGTGCAGATGGTTTGCTGCATGCCGCTCCCACGCCAAGCTGCCTTGCTCGCCCAAGGTCACAATCAGCCGCTGCGCAGCAGGCCAGGCGGCCCACAGCGCGGGCAGGGCGGCTTGTACTGTGGCGCCGCACTGCGCGGCGTTGCCTACCAAGGCGCTGGACAAGGCCAGCAGTTGCAGCGCTTCAGTTTCATTGACGATCAAGGTGTGGGTGCTGGCACGCACCGTGCCGCTAGGCGTTTGCCAGGGCGAAGGGTTCAGCACCGCAGGCACGCCGTGCGCGTGGGCTATGGCAAACGCCGCGTCCACAGCGGTTAGCGAGGTTTCAAACTGGCCATACACCAGCTGCGCTTGGCAAATGGCCGCTTGGGCCAGCTGCGCATGGGCGGCAGTGAGCATCAAATTAGCGCCTGGGTATACCGCAATAGCATTTTGCCCATCAGCACCAATCCAGCCTGAGCCCCAGCCAGAGGCACCTGGCAGTGCGTGCACGTGCTGCGTGCTGACGCCTTCGCGCTCTAGTAGTTGCAGTAATTGTTGGCCTGCGGCATCGCTACCGCAACCAATTAATGTGCTGACCGCTTGGCCTAGGCGCTGTAAGCAGATGGCCACATTCAGGCCCTTGCCACCGGCTTCGATATGCAGCCCGGTGGCTACCAAAGTTTCGCCCGGCAGTGGCAGGCGCGGCACCATCCAGCAGCAGGCTTGGACAAAATTACCTAGAACAAAAACGCGGGCCACGGTGCGTTATTTGCTAAAGCGAATCTTCATGACGGTAATGGCCCCAGTGAGCACTACCATCACCGAATTAGCCACAGTCAATGGCAAGTCGGCTTTCAAAATACCGTACAGCAGCCACAGGGCTAACCCGATGGTGATGATGATGTAAGTGGGCAGTGAGATGGCTGACACATCACGGGTTTTCCAGATACGCCAAACCTGCGGTACAAATGATGACGTAGTGAAACAAGTGGCTATCAAACCAAGTAGGTCAAGTGAGTTCATAGGTTGTGGCTGTAAGTTATGTTTTGTTATCTGCCCTGTGGGGGAATTGTAGAAGATTTGTTGCTTTTTAAAGCGGTAGATTTATGACAGTTTCGCAACCCGCAGACATGATCAAAACAACTTACTAATCAACCCGGCCGCTAAACTTAACACCACGGTTGAGCCCAGCGGGACAGACACCTGCCGCCCACGAAATCTAAAGCTAAAGTCACCTGGCAATTTACCAAATCCCCAGCGCCGCAAAGCCGGTGCTAGCCAACCGATCAGCAGCAAAGCTAGAAAAGTAACGATCAGCCAGCGGAGCATGGTTAGAAGGTGTGACGCTATCGGTGTGATGCTACAAGGTGTGCATGCGGTCGCCGCTGCTAAAACCTATGGGGTCAAACTGCGTTAGGTCTACGCCTTTGCTCAAAGCCAGCACTTTGAACAGCTCGCCCATTTCGTGCTCGGTGGCCAGCTTGGCTGCATGCGCGCGCTGCAGGGGATTCAATTGCTCTAAGCGTGTGAGCAAACCGCAGTTCATCAAAAACCGCCCTTGCGCGGCGTAGCCCATCACGTCCCAGCCAGCGTCTTGCGCGGCCAGTGCGATGCCCGTAAAGTTGACGTGTGCGGTGATGTCTTTGTCGCCCACCAAGATGAGTGGGTCGGGGTCGGCTTGGTGCTGGTAGTGGCACATCAGCGTGCCCATGTGGCGCTGGGCATGGTAATACTCAGCCTCAGGGAAGCCATAGTCGATGAACAGAGCCACGCCGCGCGTAAGGTGCGCTGCCAGCGTGCGGATAAACGCTTGCGACTGCGGATGGATTTCGCACAGATAGTCGTGGTTGCCTGCAATATCGCAGGGAGGACGCAGGTCGGTGGGGCGGTCTTGCCAGGCCCAGGGCTGCTGGGGCTGGCAGGTGAACACCACGCCGCGCTCATGCCACACACCCGCGCTGCGCACCAGCAGTTGCACGGGCATAGCGTCTAGCACTTCATTGCCCACGACAACGCCCTGCATGTCTTGGGGCAGAGCATCTAGCCACTGCACGCGGCTGCCTAAATGGGCCAAGGTGGCCTGCTGCCGCGCGCGCAAGTTAGCAGATAGTTCGATAATGAAATACTGCTGTAGTCCATGATTTTGTTGCTCAAGCAGATCACATATTTGTAGCGCTAGTGCGCCACTACCAGCGCCAAACTCGTACACGCAGCGCGTGTTGGTGGCTTTCAAAGCTTGGGCTACTTGCTGGCCTACGCAGCGGCCAAATAATGGCGACAACTCGGGCGCGGTAACAAAGTCACTGCCCTGCTGCGCTGAGCCGTCTGCAGCCATGCGGGCAGGCAGGCTGCCAAATTTGCGCGAGCTATTGGCGTAATAACCCAAGCCCGGCGTGTACAGCGCGGCTTGCATAAAAGCATCAAACGGCAGCCAACCGCCTGCTGCACTGATCTGCGCGGCAATGGCCTGCTGTATTGGTGCGGCGCTCGAGTCCGCTACACTTGGTAATGATGTATTCACCCCTGTATTGTCTGTGATGATGAGCCCTGAACTATCCCCTGTGGTTTTAATTACGGGTGCGGCCAAGCGTTTGGGCCGCGAAATTGCCCTGCACGCTGCCCGAGCGGGCTGGCGCGTGGCCGTGCACTATCGCGGCTCGGCAGCCGACGCACAAGCTACGGTGGCTGACTGCACCGCCCATACCAGCGGCAGCTACAGCTTTCAGGCAGACCTGAGCGACGAGGCCGCTACATGCGCCCTGCTGCCTGCGATAGTGGCGCACATGGGCCAGGTCGATGCCGTGGTTAACTGCGCTGCGCTATTTGAGCACGATACGCCAGCCACCTTCAGTTATGCAGCGCTACAGGCGCACTTGCTGGCCAACACTGCAGCGCCCATCGTGTTGGCGCAGGCCTTGCATACACACATGCTGGCGCGCAACGCAGCGAGCGCACCGCCTGCATCACCGGCACCGGCACGCGCATCGCTAGCGGAGGCAGCTCCCAAGGTACCTGTTGTGCAAGGCGTGGTGGTCAACCTGCTAGACCAAAAGCTGTGGAACCCTAACCCGGACTTTTTAAGCTATACGCTGTCCAAAGCCGCGCTAGAGTCGGCCAACACCTTGCTGGCGATGGCGCTGGCCCCGCTGGTGCGGGTGGTGGGCGTGGCCCCGGGCCTCACGCTGACCAGCCATATGCTGAGCGACGAAAAATTTAAAGCACTGCACGCGCTTAGCCCCTTGGGCCGCAGCTCTACGCCGCAAGACGTGTGCGCGACAGTGCTGTTTGCGCTGACCAACCAGTCCATCACTGGCACCACGCTGCTGGTCGACGGGGGCCAGCACTTAATGAAGTTTGAGCGGGATTTTTCTTTGATGTAACTCCTCAGTTTATCTAGCGGGTAATATACGTACCAATAACTAATCCAACAGAGTTTTCATGCCATCGTCCAAAGGTACCCAAATCCTCACCCTCACAGGCTTGCGCTTTAACGCCAACCTGGGGATTTTGGAGCATGAAAAAGCCTCGTCGCAGCCTATTCAGGTGGACGCCGAGATCAACCTGGGCACCCAAGCGCTGGTGCCTGCAGACGACGAAATCAACCATGTGCTGGACTACCGCAAAGTGCGCCAGATCATTATTGAAGAATGCACTGAGCGGCACATTAACTTGCTAGAAAGTTTGATCGGCAAAGTCAGCCTGCGGCTGATGCAGCTACCTGGTGTAGTGGGCGTGCGCGTCAAAATTGCCAAGTTAGAGATTTTTGATGACTGTGAAGTGGCTATTCGTGTAGAAAGCGGGCAGTGGTGAAAGCCAAGCCGACAGATACTGCGCAAAACACGTTGTTAGGGCAGCGGCCCGACACGCGGGCACCTGCTGGTGATACTAAGCTGGATAAACCCAGCTTATGCCAGATGCTGGTGTGCAGTTTGGTGGCGGGCGATCCTAAACCTGAGCATTTGCAAGCGCTGTCTGAAGTGAGCACCCAAAACAACCGCAACCGCGGCCTCACCGGTGTACTGCTGTGCGGCAACGGTGTGTTTGTGCATTGGTTAGAGGGCCTGGATAACTATTTGCATGAGGCTTGGAGCTCGATTGCCAAAGACCCACGCCATGAAAATGTAGTGGTGTTGTGGCGCAGGCACGATGCACCTGAGCGCTTGTTTGGCGACTGGGTGATGGGTTTGCGCAGCACTATCGTGGCACAAGATTTACTGGCTATGCTCAATGCAATCAAGTCTCAGCAAACCCCCAAGGCTATGCTCACCCATGGCTATTACGAAGTATTTACCGACGCTTTGGCTCTGCTGTACCGTGTATGCGTACCACCTGCAAGCCACGAGGCGAGCGCTGCAGCAGCACCAGCTGAACGCAAACTGGTAGGCCCTGCGCGTGAGGTGGTTGCCGCAATGCAGAGCCATCCGTTTAAGCCCATGATCGTTGCGCAACCAGCGCGTGCTGCGGCTGTGCAGCCCAGTGAGCTAAGTACCCTGGGTACTGACGCTTCGTCTATATTTAAAAACTCGGTTCCTGCAGAACATGCGATGCTGTTTGATATGGCAGCTGAGGGTGTAGATGACCTGCTGACCATGCTGGACATGCCACTGCGTTGGGCGCTGGGCGCTGACCTGTGGGCGCGGCGCAAAACGCTTAGCGACAAACCGCTGCACTGGACATATGAGGATAAATTAGTGGTAGTGTTTGACCACAAAAGCTGGAAGGTGGGCATGCACCCCGAGCTCACGCATGTGGCCTATGAGACCACTGCGATGACCGAGCGCCTGCGCAGTGCCAACGACATTCCTGCACAGTTTCGCCAAACCACGGCGTATGCGCTGTTTTGGGACTACGCTATGTCGGCACAGTCTAAAGACATTAAGTTGCCCAGTCGTTTTATGCAGGGCCGCATTCGCTTGCGCCGGCAGCCACCGGTGCCCTCACCTACACTGACAGCACACCAAAGCCGCATCTTGACCATCTTGACCAAATCCCCTGAGCGGCTGGGCGACTTAGCGCAGTCTTTAAGCCTGACGCTTGAGCGTATGGCCTATGAGCTGCGGCCCTTCTATGCCGCGCGCAGCATAGAGGCGGTAGCCCAGTCAAGCTAGATACGAAAAATTAATCCTAGGCTTGATCGCTTGACCCGCTTAGGATGTAGCTTGGTCTTGGCGAGTAGTGAGATAGTTATCGTCAGCTGCTGCACGTTCCCAAAACTGGCTCAGCGTTTCGTTGGGTTGACTGCTGTTGGGGCGGCTTGCCTGTGCAGGCATATTGCGTACATAGCGAATAGCGCGGTGGCCCCAGTCGGGCTCCTCCAGTTTATGTTTTAGCGATGCATGCAGCTTAGTGGTACTGCCAATGAAACTCAAAGCGCTACTTGCGGCAACCCGAAAGCGTATGGGTGCATGGCGCGCAGTATCTTGGTCTGTCATTACTGCCAATGCCACTAGGCGTGCTAAGCGGTTGGTGACACCTTCACCCAAAGACATTTCAGGCATCAAAATAGCAAATAGATCAGTACTTACATGCGTTACTGTGTCTTGCTCGCGCACTACGGTGCGCAGCAACCGCACCGCGCGCTCTGTACTTTGCGCTCGACTCAGCCCGCCCATGGTGGCCATGGGGTCCAATTGATGCTGCACTTGAACGTAAGCCACGACCAAGTCATAATCTGCCTTCTTGGATTGCTCCCAAGCTTGTACTAAGGTTTCCATATGCTGACTGCTGCTGATAAAGCCGGTCGATGGGTCGGTGCTGGCCAAGGTCGATTTGCGGACTTTGATCGCATGCTCAGATTTAGCGTGCAGGTAAACAGCCGCAAACAGGATGGGCATTTCTATCGCAAAAGCGTAAATGGGGGCGTTGTAGGGCAGCCAAGTCAGTGCCACCCAACCGCCGTGCTCCAGCACAGCAAGCCAGCCGACCAAAGTCAGTGGCAGGCATGACAACATGTAGAGCCAGCTGACCGAGTTTTTGGCGCTGAACTGGCTGGCTATGATTAAATAACTTACTGAGGTAAATACTAAAACATGGACAGCAAAAACCGCTGAGCTACCCAAGTTTGCGATGGCGTAGAGGTTTAACGCGATGCTGAAAAAACCTAAAGCTATCAAGCCCAGCACACATTGCCGAATCCAAGCAGGGGTAGCCATAGTAAAGAACATGGTGCGACAAAACTGCAGCTGCAGCACGTTGCCCAACGTGAAGAGCACTGTGATGGACATCTCTGGCCAGCTTGTCGCATCAGGCCACAACGCATAAGCTCCCACCCCCGAGTAGGCTAGGGAAACCAATATATTGGTAATGACATAAATGCCGTACCAGACATAGACCATGTTCCGGTAGGCAGCAGTTAACACGCAGCTTGCAACTGCCATTAGTAACATGAGACCAACAGACAGCCCGATGAGAAAAAAATTGTTTTGCGCCTCAATTGTGGCAGTCTGGGCAGACAGCAGGGTCACCTCAAAGCGTAGCGGCGTGCGGTTGCGTATTTCTATGTAAACGTCTTGGCTGCCCTTAGCTTGCGCGGGTACAAAAAACTGCGGGCTTAAGCTGCGCACTGGCCAGCTGCGGTGCGCCAGCCAATCGCCAGCAGCTTGGCTAAGCCATGTACCATTGTTTGCCTTGGTGTGCATCACTACGGTATCGGCAAACGGTTTAGTTATGCCGATCAACCACGCATCTGCATATATCTCTTGTTCGCTGCTAACGCGCACGCGCAGCCACACTTGGTTTTGCAGACCCGTGGCGTGGATGGCGCTGGGGTTAAATGGAGTGAAGCTTGCATCAGGCTTGGCAGCTATTTGCGCCGCAGTAAGGCCCGCTGGCGTAGCACCGCCGCCATATACCGAAACTGTCCACAGCGGTGATTGTGCCTGGGCTGTTAGCGGTGATGCTGCTAAGAAAACGCAGCAGGCCGTTAGCAGGGCACTGCTGATCCAACGAACTAGAGGCATTGTGAAATATTTAACAACTGAAGATGAAGCCTTTCGATTTTATAAACTGCGCAGCTGTTAGCCCCTTTGTGTTACATAGCCCGCGTTTTTTAGCTGTTCAAATGTGTGCAGTATTTCACATATTTGTGCAAAACGTCGCCCAATCCCACTGGTGGAACAAAATGCGAAAATACAACTTATGAACGCCCCCACCGAACCCAGCGCTTGGTTGCAAGCCGCACCCAGCCTCAGCCCTGAACCCGCGGCTGCGATTGACAGCCCCGCAGCTGACCACGCAGCCGTGCGCGCCAGCTTTGAAAACAACAAGCTGGACAAACGCCTATGCCGTTTGGTGGGCAAAGCCATCGTCGACTACGGCATGATCGAGCAGGGCGACAAAGTGATGGTGTGCCTGTCAGGCGGTAAAGACAGCTATGCCATGCTGGACATTTTGCTGAAACTGCAAAAGCGTGCGCCGATAGATTTTGAGCTGATCGCCGTGAACCTGGACCAAAAGCAACCGGGCTTTCCAGCGGACGTGCTGCCTGCGTATTTAGAAAAACTGGGGGTGAATTTACATATCGAAAACCAAGACACCTACAGCATTGTCAAAGACAAAATCCCTGAAGGTAAAAACAAGTGCAGCCTGTGCAGCCGCCTGCGCAGGGGCATTTTGTACCGCGTGGCCAAAG
>JANOSN010000617.1:0-1977 GCA_031415895.1 Polaromonas sp.
ATTTGCACAGAAAAAGATGCTGTCAAGCTGTGGCAGCATGTGCCAGACGCTTTGGCCATACCGCTGCAGATAGATCTGCCGCCTGAGTTCTTCAATGCGTTGCTTAAAAAGCTATCATTACCCGTCAAGCCGCGTTGATGCGGCATTAACCCAACCACCTACCCACACCCGCCCATGGACACCAAACTACTCGAACTGCTGGTCTGCCCCGTCACCAAAGGGCCACTGACCTTTGACCGCGAAAAGGGCGAACTCGTCTCGCGCAGCGCCCGCCTGGCCTACCCCGTGCGCGACGGCATCCCCATCTTGCTAGAGAACGAAGCCCGCACGTTGACCGACGACGAGATTGATGCACTGCACGGCAGCGTGTCTAAGCCTAGCGATTTGTAAACCGCTTGACGTTGAAGCCGCATGACATTTACCGTTCTCATCCCTGCCCGCCTAGCCTCTACCCGGCTGCCTAACAAACCGCTGGCCGATATTGCAGGCCTGCCGATGATTGTGCGGGTAGCGCAGCGTGCGGCCATGTCGCAAGCAGCGCGCGTGGTGGTGGCCTGCGACAGCGCGCAAATAGCCGATGTGTGTGCCGCCCACGGCATCAGCGCGGTGCTGACCAAGCCCAACCACCCTAGCGGCTCAGACCGCTTAGCCCAAGCCTGCCACCTGCTGGGCCTGCGTGATGACGAGGTGGTGGTCAACGTGCAAGGTGACGAGCCATTGATCGACCCGGCTTTGATCGACGCTGTAGCCCGCGTGCTGGCCCTGCAGCCCCAAGCCAGCATGGGCACTGCGGCGCACGCCATCAGCCATGCCGCAGATTTAAACAATCCCAATGTCGTTAAAGTGGTACTAGACGCTGCGGGCAACGCGCTGTACTTTAGCCGCAGCTTAATTCCGTACAACCGCGACAATCACGCTGACGCGCCCCAGCCCCTGCGCCACGTGGGCATCTACAGCTACCGCGTGGGGTTTTTAAAACAGTTTCCCAAGCTACCACAAGCCCCCATTGAAGTGAGCGAGTCGCTAGAGCAGCTGCGCGCACTGTGGCACGGCCACCGCATCGCTGTACACATTGCAGCCAGCGCACCCGGGCCGGGTGTAGACACACCTGAAGACCTAGAGCGTGTGCGCGCCGTGTTTACCAAGCAAAGCTAGGCATTTCTGCTAGCCAAGGCTGGGCTGATTTACCCTATAAGTAAGGTTTTCAGCCGGGCAGCCGTGCTATCCTATGTTTGAAAGCGGATAACTCACCAACCGCAGACGACACCATAACTATTTGAGGACATCCATGAGACTGATTTTGTTGGGCGCGCCGGGCGCGGGTAAAGGTACACAAGCCACGTTTATTTGCAAACAATACGGCATCCCGCAAATCTCCACGGGCGACATGCTGCGCGCTGCTGTCAAAGCAGGCACCCCCATAGTCCTGAAAGCCAAAGCTGTGATGGACTCTGGCGCGCTGGTGTCAGACGACATCATCATTGGCTTGGTCAAAGAACGCATCACCCAGGCCGACTGCGCCAAGGGCTTTTTATTCGACGGCTTTCCGCGCACTATTGCGCAAGCCGATGCCATGAAAGATGCAGGCGTAAAACTAGACTACGTGCTAGAAATTGACGTGCCGTTTGATGCCATCATCGAGCGCATGAGCGGCCGCCGCAGCCACCCCGCCAGTGGACGCACTTACCACGTGAAGTTCAACCCACCCAAGGCCGAAGGCAAAGACGACGTGACCAGCGAACCCCTGATCCAGCGCGATGACGATAAAACCGAAACCGTACAAAAACGCCTGGACGTGTACAGCGCCCAAACCCGCCCGCTGGTGGACTACTATGGCAATTGGGCTAAAGCTTCACCCGAAGCGGCACCTAAGTACCGGGCTATTAGCGGCACGGGGAGTGTGGAAGATATTACGGCGCGCGCTTTGGCAGCGTTGAAGAGCTAGCTGAT
Organism: Polaromonas sp.; assembly: GCA_031415895.1. Classification (GTDB taxonomy): domain Bacteria; phylum Pseudomonadota; class Gammaproteobacteria; order Burkholderiales; family Burkholderiaceae_C; genus JAAFIP01. The sequence continues at coordinate 1,951 of JANOSN010000617.1, forward strand.
TAAATAATCTATTTTTGAAAATCACAA
>JANOSN010000618.1:0-1484 GCA_031415895.1 Polaromonas sp.
AAATGAAGCTGCAACTGCCCGGCTACATGACCGCCAGCGGCTACGGCAAGTTTGGCCCCGTGCCAGGCAACACCAATGCTGCTTGGTACGACTTTAACTACGACGCGGCCACAGGCCTGGGTGCCAAGGTCGACAAAAACATCGTCACTTTGTATCTTAAAGACGGTGCCAAAGGCGATGACGACCTGACCGCCAACGGCGAAATCATTGACATCGGCGGCCCAGTAGGCGTGCAGATAGCAGGTGTGGGAACCGCCAGTACCGGCAGCACCACAGCAACCACTACGCCTAGCGGCACAGCTACCACCGGCACCACAGCTACCACCGGCACCACAGCCACCCCGACGACAGGCACGGGTACAGGCACCACCGCCACAGGCAACCCTGACGGCAGCGGCACCAACGCCCCCGGTGCCAACCCCTTCAGCGGCAGCAGCAGTGGCGGAGGCTGCACGATAGGCGACCCCAGCAACCCCCACCCAGATGACAGCCTGTGGTTACTGCTGCTGGCGGCGCTGGCGGTGCTAGGTGGGCGGGCAGTGCAGCTTAGGCAGCGCCACAGGCGCTAGTGGTGAAACAGATTAAACAGCATTCGCTATTAATTGCATAGCTGGTTGAGCAGTAAATACTTGGACTATGGGCATATTTGACTACCAATTTATTGCTCAAACTATTGCTGCCAGCCCGCCCAGCCAGGGCCAAAACTGGCTGAACCAACTGCTGTCAACAGATAGCAAATACAGAGATGGCAAAAACGATTTAAGCCAAAAAACCGGCCTAAAGGTTAAACTTTAAGCAAGATTGGCGAAAAGGACATCATCATGGAAATACTTAACTATCAAATGCTATCCCTCAAGTGGATGACAGCGGCTTTGGTAATGGCAACACTCAGTTTGGGCCTCAGCACTGGTGCTCGCGCTCAGACCATTGAAGACCACAGTCTGCCCAAGTCCGCTATCAAAACCTTCCATGTCAAGTGCAGCAACGCTAGGCTGGGCATGGTGCGCTACGACACGCGCACTGAACCTACCAAGATGTGCGTGAGCGTGCAGGATGGTAGCCGCCCGCAGAGTTGCGTGAATGTGACGCAGCAGCAGGCACCGGGGCATGTGAATGTGTTGGGGGCTTGGGTGTGTCAGTGATCCGTATTTCTAAATGGTCTAGCCAGATGCTGGTGTTAAAAAACCCAGGCCGTATATTCAAATGGCGCTTATTTTCGGCGATGACATTAATTTTTTTCAACGTAAATGTATTTGGGCAGCAAAACTTGCTTGAACCCTATGTACAACTCCAGTCTATGACCATTGACGAGCTAAAGAGTTTTAATGAAGAAATTATCCGCACTCATCCGCGTGCAAACTGTTTGGCGTGGTTGGCTTTTGATGGGAAAAAAATTACAACACCGTTAGCAATTTACGACCTTTGGAATGGTGGATCTGTAATGAAAATCAATAATAAATTTGTTTATTCACAAACAAAAATTT
>JANOSN010000619.1:0-3411 GCA_031415895.1 Polaromonas sp.
CACCGTACGCAAAATTTCTAACGGTGGTACCGGTACATTTACTTTCACGGGCAACAACGGGTGGGTTACGCAGCCTGTCACTACCGCATTGAATGGCGCCACAGTAACCTCGCAGTCTGAAGCCCTGCTCAATCCCAACACAGCCACCACCCTGACCGAATCTGCGCCCGCGGGCTTTAGCTTGCAGAGCATTACCTGTACCGGCTTAGCTGCTGGCGGCACCGCGACACCCACTGTCAACGGTGTTAATGGCGGCAGTGTGCTGCTCAACGCTGCTGCTACTGCCCCTGGTACCGTGGCTGCGCCCACCAACATTATTTGCACTTTTACCAACCGCAAGCTGGCTGCTAACTTAGCTATTACCAAGACCGATGGAACCACCACTGCGGTGGCAGGCAGCACGATAAGCTACACCATTACCGCTACCAATACCGGCCCGGACACGGCAGCTGGTGCCACAGTACAAGACACGCCCAGCGCAGGGCTGAATTGCACCACAGTCACCTGCAGCTCCACCGCAGCAGGCATGTGCCCAGCGGCGAGTTTTCCGTTTGCCAACTTGAATGCAGGCATTTTGATCAGCCCCAACTTTCCTGTTGGGGCTACTGCCACGTTGGTAGTGACCTGCGGTGTAACAGCCACAGGTCAATAACTCGTTTGAGCGGCAATAGTACGTCTGATTGGAAGATGCACGAATCGGCAAAGCTTGCTTAGTTTGCTAAAGTGCGAACTAATTCTGCTGCATTGTTATTGAGTGATTTCTAAAATAACTATGTGGTTTTGGTCTGCCAGCCAAGTGCGGCCCACCAATTTTTCGCCGTTGAACTGCGCTTGCACAATGCGTGCTGTGGGCTCTTTGGTGATGATTTTGTTGACGCTCAGGCCTGCGCCGCTGGCAGGCAGGCCGGGTGGGGTGCTTTGGCCGTCAAAGCTGATGGTGTCACGGCTCAAGTCAAAGTATCCGCGTGGGCGGCCCAAGCTGACGATGCTGCCAGTGGTGCCCGCAGCGGTTTTATCGGCTGGGCTGATGCGCTCTGCGCGCAGGTGCACTATGGCGCTGCTGCGTGGGAAAGGGCTGCGGTAAATGTGGGTGGTGGCGTAGCCTGGGGCGGTAATGACAAATTCATACAAAACATTGGGCTTTAAATAAGCAGGGCCCCAATTACCATCCGCTCGCGCTGTGGTGCTGTAGCCTGAGTCGTTACTGCGCAAGCCTTCTAACGGATCAATCGCAAAAATCTCAACTTTGGCTCCTGCAATCGGCAGGTTGTTGACAAAGTTACCGCTTGCTGGATCGTCTGACTTGACACCCAAACCTGTGACCTGGCCGGACAGTTCGATTTTATTTTCGGGCACCACAACCATGCTGCGCGGCGCTTGGCCGGTGATAAAGCGGTAGCTGACTTCAAAGGCCTGTGGGCTGAAAGAAGTTTCGCGGTGGTCGATGCGCGCTATCACCACATTGTTAGCGCCTTTCAGTTCAGGCCCAGCCGAGGTGACAAAAGTAGGGGTGCCTTTTTGGCCAATCCATAGGCCATCGGGCTGGGCAAATTTGTCATTGTTGTCGCTGCGAATGGTCATCCACTTCACGGGGCCGGTCACTTCATCACCTGCTGCGTTTTTAGCGGCGTTGAGGCCTTTTAAAAATGGCCCGGTGCCTGAGAACTCGTTGCCTTCGCGAAACCCGGGGATGGCCCATACGCCGTGGTTGGGGGTGCCGCCCAATATGGCGTGGCTAACTACTTTGTCGCCGCCGCCGTTTTGAATGTAATTGCGCACGGCATTGCCGCCGCGCGAGTTGGCCATCAGCACCACTTGCGCGGCACCTGTGCGCTGCAGCACTTTGTCGACCTCGGCTTTCAGGTAGGCCATGTGCTCAGCCGTGGAGGTGCGGCCTGCTTGGGGCTTAGCGTCTTCGTCACGTGCTAGCGGGTAGGGCACGTCGATAGCGTGCAGGCGCTCGCGCGGCCAGCCGTTGCTTTCAAAACGCCACAGCGTGGTTTGCCACAGCGCAGCACTGTCGCCGTTGCCGTGTACAAACACGATGGGCGGGGTAGCTTGCGGTGTGCTAGTAGGGGCTGTGCCGCAAGCCGCTAGCAGGCGAAATAGGCAGATACTGAGCAGTGCGCGAACTTGGGCCATAAAAACTCCTCAAAACTTAAGAAATATGCCGATAGTCCAAGTATTTATTGCTTAGACAGCTATTAAATTGATAGTAAGCAGCGGCAATTAGGCAAACACTCCGGCAGTGCTTTGCATGCGCGCGCTTACCTGGCCCAGCTGGTGCAAGCTGTCGCCAAAGCTCAGTTCTAGCTGGGTGAGTTTTTTAAAGTAATGGCTCACGATGTATTCGTCCGTCACGCCAATACCTCCGTGCAGCTGCACCGCCTGTTGCCCCACAAAGCGCATGCTTTGGCCCAGCTGGTACTTGGCCTGCGCCATGGCGCGGCGGCGTGCGGGCACGTCGTCACCCAGCTTGAGCGCAGCAAAATAGGCCATGCCACGGGCAAGTTCCAGCTGCATCTTGACATCGGCTACGCGGTGGCGCAGCGCCTGAAAGGTCGACAGCGTGGCACCAAACTGCTTGCGGGTGTTCATGTAGTCCACGGTGATAGCCAAGCTTTTGTCCATCACACCCACGGCTTCGGCACAGGCCAGGGCGATGCCAATGTCTACTGCCAGCTCTAGCGCCAGCAAGCCATTGGCTGTGACCAGGTGCGCTGCTGCATTGCTCAGCACCACATCAGCCGCTCGCGAGCCGTCTTGGCAGCCATAGGCTCGGGTGGTCACGCCTGCGGCTGTACTCTCTACCAAAAACATGGCCATTTGTGTGCCCAGCATGGCAGGTACCAAAAAGGCATCAGCTTGGTCGCCCACGGGCACCACGTTTTTAGTGCCGCTTAAGGTGTAGCCGCTGCCCGCCTGCGTAGCTGTGGTGTCGCACACATCTAGGCGGTAGCGCGCCTTGCGCTCTTGGTGCGCCAGCACGACGATGGCTTGGCCGCTGGCTATTTGGGGCAGCCATTGCTTTTTTAATTCTGGGGAGGCATGGTTTTCAATTACGGGGCCACAAATATAGCTGTGTGCCAAAGGCTCCAATACCAAGCCACGGCCCAGCTCTTCTTGCACCACCATGCAGTCCACCGGGCCCATGCCCATGCCGTCAAAGTCGCTGCTAATGCACAAGCCCGTCAGGCCCAAGTCGGCCAGTTCGCTGTAGGCCTTACGGTCAAAGCCACCTGCAGCTTCAATGCTGCGGCGGCGGTCAAACGTGTAGCCTTTGTCGACAAATTTGCGCACCGCATCACGCAGCTGTTCTTGGTCATCAGTAAAGTCAAAATCCATGAGTAGTCTCTTGTTAGTAGGTTATGTGTGTTGGCTTAAGTTTTAATACGGGTACTTTGGACGCGA
>JANOSN010000620.1:0-4163 GCA_031415895.1 Polaromonas sp.
GGCTGATCACCATGATAGAGCCTGGGAACTCCAGCAGCGCGTCTTCTAGCGCACGCAAGGTTTCTACGTCCAGGTCGTTAGACGGCTCGTCCAGCATCAGCACGTTGCCGCCTGCAATCAAAGTTTTAGCCAAGTGCAAGCGCCCGCGCTCGCCACCCGATAATGTGCCCACGCGCTTTTGCTGGTCAGCACCGCTGAAGTTAAAGCGGCCGCAATAGGCGCGGCTGGCCACGGTAAATTTACCTATTTGCAGCATGTCCAGCCCGCCTGAGACTTCTTCCCACACGGTTTTGTCACCTTCTAGGTTTTCGCGCGACTGCTCAACAAACGCCATTTTGACGGTGGAGCCAATGTTGACCTCACCGCTATCCGGCTTTTGCGCACCGCTGATCATGCGAAACAGCGTTGACTTACCGGCACCGTTAGGGCCAATAATGCCGACAATCGCACCGGCTGGTACGGTAAAGCTCAGGTTATCAATCAGCAGACGGTCGCCAAACGATTTGCTCACGCCTTTGAATTCAATCACGCTGGCACCCAGACGGTCGCCTACGGGGATAAAAATCTCCTGCGTTTCGTTGCGCTGTTGGTGCTCATAGCTGGACAGGTCTTCAAACCGGGCAATACGCGCCTTGCTTTTGGCTTGGCGGCCTTTAGGGTTTTGGCGAATCCACTCTAATTCCTTTTTCAATGCCTTAGCGCGAGCATCTTCGCCTTTTTGTTCTTTCTCCAGGCGATCAGTTTTTTGGTCTAACCAGTCGCTGTAGTTGCCTTTGTACGGAATGCCGGAGCCACGGTCAAGTTCCAAAATCCACTCGGCGGCGTTGTCTAAAAAGTAGCGGTCGTGGGTAATGGCCACCACAGTGCCGCTGTAGCGCAGCAAAAACTGCTCTAGCCAGTCGACAGATTCTGCGTCCAAGTGGTTGGTAGGCTCGTCTAGCAGCAGCATGTCAGGCTTGCTTAGCAAAAGGCGGCACAGTGCCACGCGGCGCTTTTCACCACCAGACAAATGCTTGATGATGGCATCCCATTCGGGCAGGCGCAGTGCTTCTGCGGCAATGTCTAGGGCGCGGCCGTCGTCGTCGCCTGCAGCGCCAATGATGGTTTCTAGCTGGGCTTGTTCAGCGGCCAGTTTGTCAAAGTCAGCATCTTCGTTGCCGTATTCGATGTACACCTGCTCTAACCGCGCTTTGGCGGCAATGGCAGCGCCCATGCCGCCTTCTACGGCTTGGCGCACGGTTTGATCGGGGTCCATGATGGGCTCTTGCGGCAGGTAGCCAATGTTCAGCCCCGGCATGGGGGTGGCTTCGCCTTCAATCTCGGTGTCCAGGCCAGCCATAATTTTGAGCAAAGTCGATTTACCCGACCCGTTCACGCCCAGCACGCCAATCTTGGCCCCAGGGAAGAAAGACAGGCTCACGTCTTTCAAAATATGCCGTTTGGGCGGCACAATTTTGCCTACCCGGTTCATCGTAAATACGTATTGCGCCATAGCTGTGAGATTTCCAAAAAACTTTGCATTCCAGAGGCTTGTGCCCCCGGCTAACCCGTCATTGTCCCCGATAACTTGGGTTTCTTTGTGAAAACCTACTTTTGTGGTCTACAAAGGGCTTCTGGGTTTGGTTTTTGAGCTAATTCCTGGACTTTTACAGTTCTTAGACCTTGGGGATTACAGGCTACCTAAGTGCGTTTGCGGCGGTTGAACGTGTTTGTGATGAAAATTTGGAGCAAGGCGCGCGGTGCATGAGGCGGCTTTACAACCATCTGATTTCGCGCGTGTTTGTGGAGAATTTTGCAGCGCAAATTCTTCAACCGCCGCAACGTGATCGAGGTAGAGTGTGATCTTCAAGACTTGTAACGCTGATTAATTTCACATAGGCTCACTATAAATTTCATAGCTGCTTAAGCAGTAAATGCTTGGACTACAAGCATATTTGGCTCCTAAAACTTATATAAATGGCGTTTTTAGAGGCAGCGCTACTTTGTACATGTGTAGACAAACGCTGGTGGAAAATTGAATGCTGTAAAGCTCATGTCTAGCGATTTGAATACGCTTTTAAGTTGTTTGTAGCGGATGGGCGTGTATTGAAACTGAATAAACTTTCCGCTGGGCTAGAGCGCTGAGTTTGAGGCGTGCAGGATGTTGTCTATCAGGGTATCGGATAAATTTGTCAAAGGCAGGGACGAAATAATGCAATCTACCGGGCCTAAGTTGTGCGCTTTGGCATAGGCCAGGATTGACTCGGCCGAACCATGAATTAATGTGACCCTTGGGTCTTTGATATCGGCCTCTAGGTTGTTGAAGAAAGTCTCGTTCAATTCATACACAATCAGTTTCGCATCGGGGCGCATTCTTTGCAGAATTTTCTTGGTAAAAATACCGTTGCCTGGGCCAAACTCTACGATCAATTGGGTGGTTGAAAAATCAACTTCACTGAGCATTTTTTCGGCTAAGAAGTTACTGCTAGGCAGCATGGAACCCACCATGCCCTTTTGTCTTAAAAATGTTTGCAGAAATGAAAATTGAACTTGCATAGTTAACTCCGTAGTTGAATTAATGATGCATGAATATCGCCAGCTTGCACACGGTGGGTGCTTCCATCAGTGCAAGCTTGCGTTTCGCTTTGTTTCTACTAGTTAGTAGAAAACGTTAAGTATTGGGCAATAGCAACTTTGCTTTTTCGAGGTATTGCAGCGTGTCAATATCTGTCACGCAGCCCACGTCAATTACTACGATTTTTATAGCTGTTTGAGCAGTAAATACATGGACTGCACCTTGATTTCATTGTAATGTAGCTAGCTCTGGGCCTATTTGCGCGCTAAAGCCTATTGGGTGGCCACGCTGGCCTGCGTGGCTGGGGTAGCAGGCTGCGGCGCGTTGCTAGTCTTGTGCTACGGCTAGCAAGGTGGCGGGTTGAATGAGCGGTAAATCTGCGGGCAAGATGAGCCAACCATTCGCATCAGGCGTGGCGCGCACTGCTGCAGCTATGCTGTCGCCCATGCCCGGGTGGCCTGCGTTTTTTAGGTGCCAAGGTAGGCCACTGGCGCGTACGGCATCTAGTGTCCAGTCGATGATATTTTTTGCCGCCTAGCAGGGCCTGCAGTTTGTGTATTTGGCCACCGAATGCTCTGAAGCGTTCGCCTTTGCCTGAGGCCAAGACATTGACAATGGGATGGGGCTGTGCGAGCTTTTTTTATTGTTTAACCATTGGGCTAACCCTCAGGCAAGCGCAGCCAGCTGCCACACTACTGAGTTGGCTAAAACCTTTAAATCTAAACTTTTCATAACTACTTTTATACTCCAGTTATGCAAAAAATCAAGCAAAAGTCTGAACTACAAGATATTCGCAAAAGCTACGAGCTGGCCGAGCTGCTAGAAGCCACTGCGTCAACCGACCCGTTTGCCCAGTTTGACGGCTGGTTGAAAGACGCTATTGCCAACAAAATACCTGAGCCTAACGCCATGACGCTGGCTACCGTGGGCAGCAATCTGCGCCCATCTAACCGCATTGTGCTGATCAAAGGTTTTGATGAGCGCGGTATTGTTTGGTACACCAACTACAACTCGCGCAAGGGTCATGAGCTGGCGGGCAACCCGTTTGCGTCGCTGCAGTTTCATTGGGTAGAGATGGAGCGCACGGTGCGTATTGAGGGGCGTGTGGAGAAAGTATCTGCACAGGAAAGTGACGAGTATTTTCACAGCCGTCCGTTGGGCAGCCGCATAGGCGCGTGGGCTAGCGCGCAGAGTGAGGTAATTGCTAACCGTGAGGTTTTAGATGTTGAGACTCAGCGCATTGAAGCGCTGTATGGCGACAAACCACCGCGCCCGCCGCACTGGGGTGGCTATCGGCTGGTGCCGGATGAGTGGCAGTTTTGGCAAGGGCGGCGTAGCAGGCTGCATGACCGGCTGCGATATACGCTGAACGGTGCTGGATGGGTACGGGAGCGGTTAGCGCCTTGATTTACGCTTTTACTTATTAAATAGGGCTGTAGTCCTAGCATTTATTGCTTACTTTGCTATTGAATTCGTAGTGTCTTGGTTTATCCGGCTTGGGGTCGGACTCCCCTGTGACAATGCATGGTGTCCTTGTTTAGCCGTGGCGGGCGGCGGGACATATCGCCGCAAAAACTTCCGCGAACATGCGCACCAATTAGTAGACATC
>JANOSN010000621.1:0-1329 GCA_031415895.1 Polaromonas sp.
CAAGATTGACGCGGCGTTTGCAGCCAAAAAACTCTCTCCGCGCATTGCGCTAGAGGCCATTGACTCTGACGTGATCAAAACCTATGTACGCACCGGGCTGGGCATTGGTATAGTGGCGGAGATGGCAGTCAATAACGACCCGACTAATGACTTGGTCATCAAACCCGTGGGCCATTTGTTTGGCACCAACGTAGCGCGCATCGCTTTTAAGCGCAGCGCGTATTTGCGCAATTTTGTCTACACTTTTGCTGAGCTGCTAGCTGACCGTTTGACCCGCAAGGTAATTGACAAGGCCATGAGCGGGCGGGGCGATGATGAATAATCGCAACACGCAATACCATTTACCCCATTAGCACTATGTCGACCAGCACACTAGAACGCACCCCCGCTCTGCGCAGCAAACTGCCCGCCGTCGGCACCACTATTTTTACCGTCATGTCGGCACTGGCCACTGAAAAAAATGCGGTCAACCTAGGCCAAGGCTTCCCAGATTTTGAATGCGACCCCGCTTTGGTAGGCGCTGTCACGCAGGCCATGACCAGCGGCTTAAACCAATACCCGCCCATGCCCGGCATACCTGCATTGCGCCAAGCCGTAGCTGCCAAAATGCATGCCCTGCACGGCAAGGCGTATGACGCTAACAGCGAGATCACCATTACCGCAGGTGCAACGCAAGCCATCATCACCATCATCTTGGCCGTAGTGCACCCTGGCGACGAAGTGGTAGTACTAGAGCCGTGCTACGACAGCTATGTGCCCAATATCGAGCTGGCTGGTGGCAAAGTGGTGCGCGTGCCGCTCACGCCCGGTTCGTTCAGACCTGACTTTGACAAAATCAGCGCCGCCATCAACAGCAAAACCCGAGCTATCTTGATCAACAGCCCGCATAACCCCAGTGCCACCGTGTGGACGCGCGCTGAAATGCTGCGCCTGCAAGAGATTTTGGCCCCCACCAACGTGCTGCTGATCAGCGACGAGGTGTATGAGCACATGGTGTTTGACGGCCAGCAACACGAAAGCGCCGCACGCTTTGCAGGCTTAGCCGCGCGTGCATTTGTGGTTAGCAGCTTTGGCAAAACCTACCATGTGACTGGCTGGAAGGTAGGCACCGTAGCCGCCCCTGCCGCGCTAACAGCCGAGTTTCGCAAAGTGCACCAGTTCAATGTGTTCACCGTCAACACCCCCATGCAGCATGCGCTGGCCAACTACATGGCCAACCCAGCGCCCTACCTGGATCTGCCCGCGTTTTATCAACGCAAGCGCGATTTGTTTTTAGACGGCATTCGCAAAACCCGCCTTAAACCGCTGCACACGCAAGGCAGCTACTTT
>JANOSN010000622.1:0-2701 GCA_031415895.1 Polaromonas sp.
ACAAAGAACAGCGTGAGCTAGACGGCTTACCGCAGGGCATAGCCAGCTTAGAAGAAGAACAGAAAATCATTCAAGGCCAGTTAGCCGATGGCAGTCTGTACGTCAGCGACAACGCGCGGGCATTGCAACTGGCGCAACGCGAGGCGGCGATTGAAACTGAGCTATTGCAGGCGCTGGAGCGGTGGGAAATATTGGGTGGGTAAATCTTAATTGCTATTAATTTCATAGCTGCTTGATCAATGAATACTTGGACTACAAGCCATTTAGGCAAGTAAATTACCCCTTTTTAGCAATTACCGCCATCGTAATACGGCTAGCACACGTCATCTGCCCAGCATCGTTGAAAAGGTCAATCTGCCACACCTGCGTGCTGCGCCCAATGTGCACCGGGCGCGTGATGCCCGTCACGTAGCCGCTGGTGGCGCCGCGCAGATGATTGGCATTAATGTCTAGCCCCACCGCTATGAAGCCGTCTGGACAACAATAGTTAGCACCGCACGAGCCTAGCGTTTCGGCCAGCACCACACTCACGCCGCCATGCAGCAGGCCAAAAGGCTGGCGGGTGTGCTCGTTGACCGGAATGCGGGCTTTAATGAAGTCATCACCCACCTCGGTAAATTCAATGCCCAAATGCGCCACTGCTGTGCGGTTGTGCAGGAGCGCAAGGATGTCGCAGCTGATCGGTTGGGTCCAGATGGGAGAGGTATTTGGGTGAGTGTGTGTCATAGGCAGATATTAACTGCAGCACGCGGCGATAATCATGCTATGAGTTTGATGAATCGCCGTGGTGCTGCGCGCACTTGCCGCAGCGCACTGGCCGCCTGCATCTTGCCTTGGCTGGGCTGTGTGGCCGCGCTAACCGCTGGCGATGCGTGGGCCTTGCCGCCCGAGGTGGCCGCCGCGCTGGCACGTGCTGGTGTGCCGCAAAGCGCAGTGAGCGTGCTTGTGCAGGCGCTGCCTGCAACACCTACATTGGTTATTACCCCAACCCCAGCGGCGGTGAACGTGCCTGATTCGGGCAACTCCATAACAACGACTCCTAGCGCCATCACGGCCACTGTTACCAGCGGCCCGCGCTTAGCCCACCGCGCAGACGCCAGCGTCAACCCCGCGTCAGTCATGAAACTGGTCACCACCTACGCGGCGCTGCACACTTTGGGCCCTGACTACACCTGGAAGAACCGCCTGCTGATCGACGGCACCGTCGTGGCAGGTGGTGTTTTAGAGGGCAACCTGATCGTGCGCGGCGGCGGCGACCCTAAGCTGGTGCTTGAGCGCATTAACGAGTTATTTGAACGCGTGCGAGCCAAAGGTGTCCGTGAGATTCGTGGTGACATTATTTTGGACCGCAGCGCGTTCAACGTGCCCGACAAAAACCCTGCTGATTTTGACGACGAGCCGCTGCGCCCCTACAACGCTGCGCCTGACGGCCTGCTGGTCAACTTCAAATCGCTGATTTTCACTTTCACCCCCGACATAGCGGGCAAACGCGTGCTGGTCAAATACGAACCACCGATTGCGGGAGTAGACATTCCCACTGAGTTGCCTTTGTCCAGCGGGCCCTGTGGTGACTGGAAAGCACGTCTGCAGGCCGATTTTTTTAACCCCGCCAAAGTCAGTTTTGCAGGCCGCTACAGCGCCACCTGCGGCGACAAAGTGTGGCCCGTGGCCTACAGCGCACCGCGCGCCTACGCTGGGCGAGTCATCGAAGGCATGTGGCTGGCCTCGGGTGGCAAGCTGACCGGCAGCGTGCGCGAGGACGTGGTGCCGCGCACCAGCCGCCCGTTTTTTACCGCCGAGTCGCTGCCACTGTCGGACATCATTGCCGACATTAACAAATTTTCAAACAACGTGATGGCGCAGCAGGTGTTTTTAACTCTGTCCCTGGGCGCACGCAACGGCCGCGCTGCTAGCTTTGACGCGTCGAAGGCGCAGCTAGCCGCATGGTGGAAGAAAAACTTGCCCGGCTTGGGCCTGCCCACGATTGAAAACGGCTCAGGTCTGTCACGCAAAGAGCGCACCAATGTACTGTCGCTTACCGGTTTGTTGCAACACGCAGCGGCCAGTAAACAGGCCGAGGTGTTTGCCGCGTCGCTGGGTGTGGCAGGTGTGGACGGCACTGTAGCGCGCATGAAAGACCGCAATGCAGACTCGGTAGCCATTGGCAACGCACAGCTTAAAACCGGCACCTTGCGTGACGTGACTGCGGTGGCTGGCTACGCCACGGGCCGCAGCGGCCAGCGCTACACCGTGGTGGGCATCATCAACCACCCTAATGCACCTGCGGCACGCCCTGCGCTGGACAAGCTGGTGGAGTGGACGATACAAGACTTACGCTGATTGCTTAGGTATGGTTTTACCGATCATTTAGGCTGATAGTCCAAGTATTTATTACTTATAGTGCTATTGAATTTATAGTATATTTGGTTTGCTAAGGTTATGCCGTCTTCAATCAACGCTGCTGCCTTCGCGTTAACCGTCAGCCAGCTACAAGCGAGCTGATGTGTTGGGTACCCTGTGCCATCCCAATCAGGGCCGAAGGACCGGGTGGCATAGGGTACCCAACACAGCAGATCGCGTCTCAGAACATTGAACAGAGGTAAAACATCAAACCAGCGTCATAAAAGCACAATTTACCAATGAAATATGCCCATAGTCCAAGTATTCATTGCTCAGATAGCTATACAATTGATAGTATTAG
>JANOSN010000623.1:0-4234 GCA_031415895.1 Polaromonas sp.
TAACCTACGTTCCACTTTGATTGCAGCTGCCACTTTGGTAGCTACCAGCGCTTTTGCGCAACCCGCCGTCATTTTTGACATGGGCGGCAAGTTTGACAAGTCGTTCAACCAAGCGGCCTACGATGGTGCAGAGCGCTTTAAGAAAGAAACTGGCACGCAGTACCTCGAATTTGAAGTGACCAACCCCACCCAGCGCGAGCAGGCGATTCGCCGCATGGCTGAGCGCGGTGCTAACCCCATCATTGGCATTGGATTTAGACAAGGCGGCGCGATTGAAAAAATCGCCAAAGAGTTTCCTAAGCTCAACTTCGCCATCATCGACTACGTGGTGAAAGAGCCTAACGTGCAATCTGTAGTGTTTAACGAGCATGAAGGCAGCTTCTTGATCGGCATGATGGCGGCGCAAGCTTCTAAGACCGGCAAAGTGGGCTTTGTAGGCGGCATGGACATTCCGCTGATCCGCAAGTTTCAGTGCGGCTACGAGCAAGGCGCCAAGTTTGCCAACGGCAAGGTCGAAACCTTTGCCAACATGACCGGCACCACCGGCGCTGCCTGGAACGACCCAGCCCGTGGCGGCGAGCTGGCCAAGGCCCAAATGGCCAAAGGCGCAGACGTGATTTTTGCAGCCGCTGGCGGCACCGGCATGGGCGTGTACCAAGCGGCTAAAGACGGTGGCAAGCTGGCCATTGGCGTAGACAGCAACCAAAACCACATCCAGCCTGGCACCATGCTGACATCGATGGTCAAGCGCGTCGACACCGCTGTGTACAACGTGATGAAAAAGCACACCCCAGGCATCAGCGCCCTAGGCCTGAAAGAAGGCGGCGTGGACTACGCTATGGACAGCAATAACGAAAAACTCGTCAGTGCTGACATGAAAAAACAAGTCGACGCTGCCAAAGCAGACATTATCTCTGGCAAGATCAAAGTGGTGGACTACATGGCAGCCAACAAGTGCAGCTAAATGTGCAGCTAAATGTGCAATTAGGTTGGCATGACATTCGCTAGAATGTCTGTGTGAGTACCCAACCTAACACCCCCGAAAGCCGCACAGCCGTGCGGCTTTCGCGCATCTGCAAGCGCTTTGGTGCGGTGCTGGCCAATGATGAAGTTGATCTGACCATTGTGAGTGGCACCATCCACGGCATCGTAGGCGAGAACGGTGCTGGCAAGTCTACGTTGATGTCGATTTTGTACGGTTTTTATACCGCAGACTCTGGCGACATGGAGGTAGAAGGCAAGCCCACCAAAATCAGAAACTCGCACGAAGCTATCGCTTTAGGCATTGGCATGGTGCACCAGCACTTTATGTTGGTAGACAACTTAAGCGCGCTAGACAACATCGTGCTGGGCGTAGAAACCTCTTTCAATCTACCCACTGCACAGGCCGATGCGCGCAACAAGCTGCAAACCCTGATGCAAGACACTGGCCTGGTGGTAGACCTGGACACGCTGGTAGAAGACCTGTCGGTAGGCGACCGCCAGCGGCTGGAAATTTTAAAAGCGCTGCACCGTGGCGCGCGCATTTTGATTTTGGACGAGCCTACCGCCGTGCTGACCGCGCAAGAAACCGAGCAACTGTTTGCCGTGCTGCGCCGCCTGCGCGAACGCGGCAAAACTATCATCATCATTACCCACAAGCTTAAAGAAGTGTTGGCCCTGTGCGACCAAGTTACCGTCATGCGCGCTGGCCGCGTAGTGCACGAGTGCCCTACCCACAACGCCACTGTCACGCAGCTGGCCGAGGCGATGGTGGGCCGCAAGCTTAAAGCGCCGCCTGCGCGCGCTGGGCATGATGCTAACGCCCCTGTGCGCCTGCAGGTGCGCGACTTGGCTTACCGCGACCTGCACGGCGTGCAGCGCTTGCAAGGTATTAGCTTTGCGCTGCGCAGTGGCGAGATTGTAGGCATCGCAGGTGTAGCAGGCAATGGGCAGACTGAGCTGCTAGAAATTCTGTCGGGCATGAAGCGCCCCACCAGCGGGCAGTTAACAGTGCTGGGCACCAGCTACAGCGCAACGCAGTGGCTAGACCCCATTGCCGCGCGCGACATGGGCCTGGCCCATGTGCCCGAAGACCGCCATGAGCGCGGCATGGTGCTGCAGTTTGGCGCGTGGGAATCAGCCGTGCTGGGCTACGAGCGGCTGGCCGCGTACACTTACCAATGGTGCAAAGGCCTGTTTTTACGCTCGGGTGCGATGCTGAAAGACACCAACGATTTAATGCAACGCTTTGATGTGCGCCCACCTAACCCCAATTTAAAGTCGTCCAAATTTTCTGGCGGTAATCAGCAAAAATTAATTTTGGCGCGCGAGTTTAACCAAGCCCCCAAGGTGCTGCTGGTAGGCCAGCCCACACGCGGTGTAGACATTGGCGCGATTGAATTTATCCACGAGCAGTTGCGTGCCCTGCGCGATGCAGGCTGCGCTATTTTGCTAGTGTCCACCGAGCTGGAAGAAATTTTGGCACTGTCAGACCGTGTGATCGTAATGAACCAAGGCCAGATCACCGGCGAGCTGCCCGTAGCAGAGTGTGATGAAAAGAATTTGGGATTGCTCATGGTGAGTCAAACCACCTCCGTTCGCCCTGAGCCTGTCGAAGGGTTGTTAAAGACTTCGACAAGCTCAGTCCGAACGGCGCATGCTATTGAAAGCAAAGCATGAGCACCGCACAAAAAGACCTGCCGCGCTGGCTAGACGTAGGCGTTATCCCGCTGATCAACTTGGCAATCGCTTTGCTAGTGGCGGGCCTGGTGGTAGCTCTGGTGGGGCAAAACCCATCGCAGGTGATGACCGCGTTAATCAAAGGTGCCCTGGGCAACCAGCGCGGCCTAAGCTACACCCTGTACTACGCCACTACCTTTGTATTTGCAGGCTTGGCCGTAGCGGTGGCGTTTCATGCGGGCTTGTTTAACATTGGCGGCGAAGGCCAGGCGATGATTGGTGGCCTAGGTGCTGGCCTGGTAGCGCTGTGGCTAGCACCCGCGCTGCCTGCATGGCTAATGCTGCCGATGATGATTGTGTTTGCTGCGCTGTTTGCCGGTGTGTGGGGCGCCGTGCCGGGCTATTTGCAGGCCTATCGCGGCAGCCACGTGGTCATCACCACCATCATGTTTAACTTTTTAGCCAGTTCGCTGATGGTGTATTTGCTGGTGAATGTTTTAAAACCTGCAGGCGAGATGGCCCCCGAGAGCGCAACCTTTGCTAATTCAGCCAAGATGCCGCGCGTGCACAGCGTGCTAGAAAGCGTTGGCATTAGCTGGCCATCGTCACCGCTGAACATGAGCATTGTGTTGGCCGTGTTAGCCTGCATTTTTGTGTACCTGCTGCTGTGGAAAACGCGCATGGGCTACCAAATTCGCGCCAGCGGTTCTAGCCCCGGTGCCGCAGAATATGCAGGTATTTCGCCGCAAAAACAGGTGATGTTGTCCATGGGCATATCAGGCGCGCTGGCAGGCATGATAGCGATGAACGAAGTCTCGGGTGTGCACCACAAGCTGCTGACTGATTTTGTGGCGGGCGCTGGCTTTACCGGCATTGCCGTGGCGCTGATGGGGCGCAACCATCCGCTGGGCATTGTGCTGTCAGCATTGCTATTTGGTTTGATATCGCAAGGCGGTGCCGAGGTGGCTTTTGAAGTGCCTGGCTTTACCAAAGACATGGTGGTGATGCTGCAAGGCTTGATAGTGCTGTTCTCAGGGGCGCTGGCCTATGTGTTTGCACCGCTGATAGCGCGGGTGTATTTTGCACTGGCTAAAAAGGAGGCTGCGTAAAGCGATGGATACCTTGCTTTTTACAGTTGACCTGCTGGCCTCTAGCCTGCGCCTGGCCACACCGCTGATTTTTTGCGCTTTAGCAGGCGTGTTGTCTGAGCGCGCAGGCGTGATCGACATTGGCCTGGAGGGCAAGATGCTGTTTGCTGCGTTTGCAGCCGCTGCCGTGGGCGTGGTTAGTGGCTCGTGGCCGCTGGATATGTTGGCGGCCATTGCCATCGCCTGCGCGCTGTCGGCACTGCACGGCTTTGCTTGTGTGACTTACCAAGGCAACCAAGTCATTACCGGCTTGGCTATCAACATCATTGCGGCAGGCCTGACAGTGGTGTTGGGCATAGCGTGGTTTAAGCAAGGTGGCCAAACGCCGCAAGTGCCCGACGCTGTGCGCATGAAAGAGCTGTTTAACATTCCGCTGCTGGGGCAAAACGTGCTGGTGTATGTGGCGCTGGCTTTGGTAGGCGTGG
>JANOSN010000624.1:0-3643 GCA_031415895.1 Polaromonas sp.
GTGCCACTGCTTGGGTGCTGCTGCGCCCCAATACAAATCATTCGGCGCATACAACCACACACTGGGCGCGCGGGTGCTGGTGCCGTACTGCTGCATGAGGGCGGTGATTTTTTCGGGTGACCCTGCCAACGCACCTGGCAATGTGTGTGCACCCGAAAAAATCACCGCCCTCATGCAGCAGTACGGCACCAGCACCCGCGCGCCCAGCGTGTGGCTGTACGCGCCGAATGATTTGTATTGGGGCGCAATAGCACCGCAGCAGTGGCACAGCGCGTTTAACGCCGCTGCTGCGTTGAATGCAGCCAATCAAGCGCAGCCCAGCTCATTGATTCAAACCCCACCTATTGGCAGCGACGGCCACAGCCTGCAGCGCGCGGGCAGCAAGCAATGGGCACCGCCGCTGAATGCTTGGCTGCGTAAAAATAAACTCTGATTTTTCTTAGTACTTGAACGCAGTCGCTATAAATTTAATAGCTGCTTAAGCAATAAATGCTTGGACTACTGGCTGTTTTGATAGGTAAAACGCTTAAAAATCATGGTTTGGCGTTTGCAGCAGCAGCCCGCGCTCGCCCATCAGTCGCGACACCTCGGCCATGTCGCCTTGGGCGGTGGCCTTGACAATCTTTTTGTCCAACGCGGCTATCTTGCTGGCGTTGGCAGCAACCGTACTGGCGGGCGCACTGGCGGCTGTACTGGCAGCTGTACTGGTGGGCGGTGCTAAAGGTGTCACAGGTGGTTCAGGTAGCTCATGCACAGGCATGTCGTGCATGGCGCTGGCAGAGTGTTCGTGCATCGCGTTAAAGACCGGTGCAGCTTTAACATCAGCCTTTGCTTGCGTCGCTTTTGCACCCTGCGCTGCCGCATCATCTGCCTTGGCCTGCGCACGACCAAACAGCCACACCCCACCACCGATCAACGCCAGCCACCCCAGCCCACTGAACATCAGCGCCACAAACATAGCCAACACCGCCAGCATCACCATGTCGATCAAACTTTGCTCAGGCGGCTTGTCGGTCAGCGCCGTCATGCCTTGGTGCATAAGATACAGGCCATACCCCATGCCCACATACATCGCCCACGTGCCCAGCACGGGCATAGTCATCAGCGGGGCCAGCAGCCACACCGGCGTCATTGCGTACACCACCAGTTGCAGCAGGCGCACCGGTGGCTGCACCGAGCCGTCCTTTTGCTTAACCAGCAAATGCAGCCCCAAGCCCATGATAAAAATCACCGCATACCAGCTAAACAACTGCTGCACAGCCCCCCAAACCGCCGCCACCAACACAAACGCCATGCCGCCCACACCGAACTGCGCGCTCTGGCCCAGCAGCGCAGATGCCCCCGGTATCAGCCCCAGCACACCCATGCCCCATAGCACTATCACCACCAAGCCACCCAGCACCGCCCACAACACCCACCACAACGCATAGCCCAGCAGCAGCCCGGGCACAGTGGCGCTGCCCTCCTCAGCACGCACCTGCGCCCACGTGTCAGCCGGGCGCAGCAGCATGTCCAAGCCCCGCTGCAGCGCCATGGGCAAGGTGTTTACATCAACGTATTGCATCGGGTTAAATTTGTCCATGCTGTCACCACGCTTAGGGTTAAAAGAGTAGCCCCATTGTTACCGCCACCGCAAGCGGTGGCAAGCCGTTAGGCCTGTGTTTCAGCCTCGACCCATAGCCGAGGAAAGTAAAACCGCAACGCATGCTGCGGCACACCAAAGCGCAACTTGCCGTACGCTGTGTCGCTTTGCAGCAGCCCACGCGCCAGTAGCGCGCTAACCTGCGCGGTGGCCAGCCGGTCGCCAAGGCCCAGCATGGCTTTGAAGTCGGCACGTTCTAGCTCGCCTTGTGTGGCGAATAGGTAGTGCAGCGCCCGCAAGGCCTCTGGCCGCACGCCGTACTGGCCCGTATGCGCCTCAAACGCCAAGCACGCTGCAATGCGACCCTTCATGCTCTCCAGGTCTAGCATCTGCGTCATAAACGCTACTTGGTCGGCACACTGCGCCAGCACATAGGCTAGCCACTTGACAAGCGCAGCCTCGCTTAAATTACCACGTCCGTCTAAGTCACCAGCGCGGTGCGCATCAGCCGCTGCCAAGTGGGAGTAATACGCATCGTGCGTGCGCGCAAAGCCGCGCAGCGGCGACCACAGCCCGTTAGTCAGCCCTGTGTGCGCCAGGGCCAGGTGTGTGTGCAGCCGCGCCACTCGGCCATTGCCGTCCCTGAACGGATGCACCCAAGCCAACCGTTGATGCGACGCGGCAATGGCCAGCACCTGCAGCTCACCACGGCGCACTTGGCTATAAAAATCACCCCAACGCTGCAAAAACTGCGGCAGCTGCGCAGCTACTGGCGCGGCATGCACGCCCACGCTGACCTCTTGGGTACGTAGTGCACCGGGCTGCAGCACCGTGCCGTCATCTAGCAGCCTGTCTGCATCTGGCAGGCGCGCAAACAAGTCTTGGTGAATGTCTTGCACCATCTGCATGGTCCACACGTGCGGCGCTGTCCATTGGTTGCGCCGTTGCTCTAGCTGCACTTCGGTCTGCATATGCGCCAGCGCCAGCCGTTGCCTGCGGGCTTTGTCAGCATCTTGAGAATAGTCGTTGCGCAGCGCCTGTTCTATCTCTAGCGGCAGCGTGTGCTGCCCCTCAATGCGGTTAGAGTAATACGAGTTCATGGCCCGCAGCAGCGCGCGCAGCCCCAGCAGCGCGCCCGGCTGGCACATGCCGGCCAAGCGGTTTGCAGCGCGAATCAAATCGCCTGCCTGCTCCAGCAAGGGGCCTAGTTTTTGCTCACCCGGTAGCAACGGTTCCATCTGCACGGGGTGATCATATTACGCGAATTTTTGCGAGATTAAATGCGCGATGGTTTGCTGGGCTTTTGTAGGCTGCGCCAGTCACCAGCAAAGTCCACATCTAGTTTAGAGCCCATACCACTCCTTACGCGGCGACTGCAGTGCACGCGCCCATACGCCCACATGCTTCCATACCTGCGCAGCAGACACATTAGCACCGCGCGGCGCAGCCTCTACAGCGCCCACCACCAGCGGCAGCGGTGCCTCATCCACAAAGTTAAGTCAAATATATTTGACACAGCTTGCATCACACTCAGTAATATCATCATTTATGTTACCATTACTCCATGTGGATGATACAAGAACTATTGCTAGAAGACGGTGCCAGTCCTTTCGCCACATGGTTTAGTTTGCTACAGCCCGACGTAGCCGCCAAAGTCGCCGTCGCCCAGCTGCGTATGCAAATGGGCAACCCGTCCAACGTAGACTGGTTTCGTGGCATTGGCGAATACAAGATTGATTACGGCGCAGGCTGGCGCATTTACCTAGCCAAAGACGGCCTCGAAATCGTCATCTTGTTAGGCGGTGGTAGCAAAAAAGGCCAACAGCGTGACATCGACAAAGCATTGGCTTTATGGGAAGACTACAAACGCCGCAAGAAAGCCACCGCCACTCCAGCCAAGCCCCCCTCTAAACCCAGCAGCAAAAGGTAACCCCATGGCACTCACCCGCGACTTCAAACAAACCATCACCGCCCGCGCCAGCGCAGACCCAAAATTCGCGCAAGCCTTGCTACAAGAGGCTGCCACGCTTTTCTTAAATGGCGAAGCAGACTTGGCCAAAG
>JANOSN010000625.1:0-4324 GCA_031415895.1 Polaromonas sp.
CGGCAGTTTGGCGCGGTTCTCGGCCCAGTCGGTTTCCAAGATGCCCAAGTTTTGTTGGTCGATATTGATCAAAAAGCCGTTTTCTTGCCAAAAATCGCGCATCGGGCTCCACAGCTGGTCGGCTGAGCGGTTGACCACCAGCCAGCGCTGGTTGCCTGCGCGCTCAATGCGCACATCACCTACAGCGGCGGCTGCCACTGGTGTGCCTGCGGTATTCTGGCCAGCAGCGTAGCCACTGGCGGTAACTGCCCCACCGGGGACGGCGTAGCGGTTGTCGCGTGACAGTGCGGTCAGGTCTGGCGGCACTTCAAGCGACGGGCCTTGGCCTGCGCTTTTGTAGTCAATCTTGTCGCTTTGCAGTACAGAGCAGCCAGTGGCGAGCACGCTGACCAGCGCTAGGGCCAGTGCGGCAGGACGAGAAGAATTAGCCAGAGATGTTGTGAAAGAGTTTGCCAATGAGGTTACCAAAATAGGTCCTAGAGTTAAAACGTTTATACCAAGCCAGAGGCTTTGAGTGCAGCCAGCACACTAGGTTCGCACGATTGTGCCATGGGTGTCATGGGTAGGCGCATGGTGCCACCGCACAGGCCCATTTTTTCCATAGCCCACTTCACCGGGATAGGGTTGGCTTCAACGAACAGGTTTTTATGCACTGGTAACAGTTTGCGTTGAATTTGGTTAGCGGTTTTCGCGTCACCAGCAATAGCGGCCATGCACAGCTCGTGCATCAGGCGCGGGGCGATATTGGCTGTGACGCTGATATTGCCTTGGCCGCCACACAGCATTAATGCGATGGCGGTGCCGTCGTCGCCTGAGTACACCGCAAAGCCTTTGGGTGCATCTTTGATCAGCCACTGCGCGCGTTCAATGTTGCCAGTGGCTTCTTTGATACCGACGATGCCGGGCACTTGCGCCAAGCGTATCACGGTGTCGTGCGCCATATCGGCCACGCTGCGGCCGGGCACGTTGTACAAAACGACAGGCAGGTCGCCAGTGGCTTCGGCTATAGCTTTAAAGTGCTGGAATTGGCCCTCTTGGGTGGGTTTGTTGTAGTAGGGCACCACCTGCAGTTGGCAGTCTGCGCCTACGTTTTTGGCAAACTGGGCCAGCTCGATAGCCTCTTTGGTGCTGTTGGCACCGCAGCCCGCCATGATGGGTACGCGCTTTTCGCCGTGGGTTTTGGCCTGTTCCACCGACACGCGAATGATCTCGCAGTGCTCTTCTACGCTCACGGTGGGAGATTCGCCCGTGGTGCCCACCACGCCAATGCAGTCGGTGCCTTCGGCGATGTGCCAGTCGATCAGCTTACGCAGGGTAGGGTAGTCGACGCTGCCGTCGGGGTGAAAAGGGGTGACTAGGGCAACAATGCTGCCAGTAATTTGTTTCATGCCCCGATTTTAGCCTTTTGCGGGGGCTACAAGGCGTAGCGCGCAGGGGGTATTGATGCCAGATTTTCGGTTTTTTGATGCGCAGGCGACTCTGGCGCTGTGTTGTCGGCCTCTCGCACAGCGGCAATGCGCTGCACATAGCGTGCTGGCTCAGATAAAAAGCCGTCTTCATACGCCACCACCCGTAGGCCTGCGCAGGCGCGCAGCAGCTCGCCCGGTTGCAGTAAAAAATCAGGCCGCGATGGCTTGCCCACGCTGGCGTTGCCGTGCGCAAAAGTCTCGTAAATCAGCACGCCGCCCGGGGCCAGCGAGGCCATGATGTTGGGCAGCAAAGGCCGCCACAGATAGTTGGTTACCACCACTGCGGCAAACTGCTCGGGCGCGCCATCATGGGCCAGCAAAGGCCAAGGCCCGTTCTCAATATCGGCCACGATGCAACGCGCAGCAGGTGCATTGACAGGCAACCTCGACGCTACATTATCTATAGCTGCTTGAGCAATATCTACTGAGACTACCGGGTGATTTATTGCAAAAAAGTACAATCCATGGCGGCCTAATCCGCAGGCTACATCTAGCACCGTGCCGCCTGCGGGCACTAGGTGCGCCCAACGGGCTACCCAGGGAGATATTGCTTCGCTACCGTGCATCATTTTTATGAGTTATGCCTTAGGTTTTACGTCGTCTTTCAGCGCGGCCAGCGCCATTTTTTCTACCGTGCCCGGCGAAATCAGCTTTAAAAACCGCCCAAATTTGGCTTTACCCGTCATCACCACCTCACGCTGGCGCGCGTGCATGCCAGCGATGATTAAACCGGCGCATTCTTCTACGCTCATGGCTTTGTCTTCTTTCAGCCCGCTGCTACCTGCGGCAACGCCCGCTGCGTTCAGGCCTCGGTAGCGAATGTTGGTAGACACCACGCCGGGGTAGGCAGTGGTTACGCTGACCCCGGCTGTTTTTAGCTCAGCGCGCAACGCCTCAAAAAACCCCGTCATGGCAAACTTACTGGCGCTGTAGGCCGTGCGCCCTGGCACGCCTATTAGCCCGGCAAGCGACGACACTGCCACGATAGACCCTTTGGCAGCCTTGATATGCGGCAGCGCCGCGTGCGTGCACCACACGCTGCCCCAAAGGTTAATGCGCATCAGGTCTTCGTACCAGCCAAGGTCGTCTGCTTTTACGTCTTCAAACAGGGCCTGCGCCGAGATGCCTGCGTTGTTGATCAACACGTCTAGGTGGCCAAATTTTTGTAACGTTTGCGCTACCAAATTTTGGCAGTCAGCCCGCACGCCCACGTCAGTTTTGACCACCAAGGTTTGCGCGCCAGCCGCTTGGCACTGCGCGGCCACAGCGTTAAGCGCGTCCACATTGCGCGCTGCTAAAACCAAACCTACATTTGACGCGCCCGATGCCGCCAACTGGCGTGCCATCTCAGCGCCGATACCGTCAGACGCACCTGTGATTACTATTATTTTCATAGCTACTTAAGCAATAAATACTTGGACTACAAGGCTATTTCGTTGGTAAAACAACTAAAAACAAGCCCAAATCTGGTCTGCCAAGGTGATTAAGAATTCTGGCCTTGTGTACAGCATAAAAACGCCCACGCATACCAAAACGGCAGCTGCAAGGCCTAGGTTTTTAGCGGTGACAAAGCGTTCAATCATGTGTATTAACCATACCACAGATCACTTATTTATGGGATATGTGGGCCAGCGGCTGGGTCTATAGAACAGCGATAATTGCATGCAATAGGCAGTTGCAACTTTGAAGTTGAAAAACCAAACCCATGTCGAAAAATTACTTTTTTCTTAAATTTCAGTTCAGCTTGTTGCTGATGGTGCTGTTTGCACATGCAGCTTGGGCTAATACAGAGTCCCGCTTGGCTTTAATTATTGGTAACTCTAGCTACAAAAGCTCCCCACTGCGCAACCCAGTCAACGACGTACGGTTGATGGAGCAGTCACTTAAAGATGCTGGCTTCACTGTGCTCAAAGCCGAAAACGCATCCCTGCGCGACATGCGCCGCTTGGTGCGCGACTTTGGTGACAAGCTCAAAGCCAATGGCGGCGTAGGTTTGTTTTACTTTGCGGGCCACGGAGTGCAGGTGCGGGGTGAAAATTATTTGGTATCCGTAGATTCAGATATTCGCGCTGAGGACGAGGTAGCTGAAGATTCAGTCAATACATCACTGGTACTAGAGAAAATGCAAACAGCGGGCAACCGCATGAACATCGTTATTTTGGATGCTTGCCGCAATAACCCGTTTGCTGCCAGCTCACGCTCCGCCGTTAACGGGCTGGCGGCTGTCAACGCACCTAGTGGTACCTTGGTGGCGTATTCCACATCCCCCGGATCTGTGGCCTACGACGGTACTGGTGCCAACAGCCTGTACACCCAATATTTAGCCAGTGCGATGCGCCAACCCGGCTCGCGTATTGAAGATGTTTTTAAAGACGTGCGCGCTGCAGTGCGCAAGGAAACAGGCAACAAACAAACGCCTTGGGAAAACACGGCTTTGGAGGGGCAGTTTTACTTTAAGCCTGCACTGCCAAGTTTGCCTGCGGGAGCAGCTGTGGCATTGGCACCTGTATCTATATCGGCATCTAATGCTTCGGAAATAGCGTTTTGGGACAGCGTAAAAACCAGTCAACGCACGAGTGACTTCCAAGCCTACTTATCTAAGTTTCCTGATGGTGTTTTTGCAGCGCTGGCTAAAACTAGGTTGGAAGAATTAGGCTCAAAACAAAAAGGGATCCAACCTATGCCATCGTCGCCTGCAAAGATAGAGGAGGTCTCAAACGTTGCTACTTTGTTTCTCACTGACACAATTTCTGGTCAAAAAAGCA
The DNA here is from genome assembly GCA_031415895.1 of Polaromonas sp. Classification (GTDB taxonomy): domain Bacteria; phylum Pseudomonadota; class Gammaproteobacteria; order Burkholderiales; family Burkholderiaceae_C; genus JAAFIP01. The sequence goes on from JANOSN010000625.1 coordinate 4,235, forward strand.
AACTGTTCATAACTAGAGAACCAGCAGCAGATGGCCTGCTAGCTTATTCAACGGGTGATTTTATTACCAAAGACGGCAGCATTGTGCAGC
>JANOSN010000626.1:0-2200 GCA_031415895.1 Polaromonas sp.
TACTTACCTAAGTTGCACAATATGACTCAAGGCGCACCCACACCAAAAGCCAGCAAACAACCCATCACCCACAGCGCTATCCACAGAGTCTCAGCCACCAGCATAGCCACAGGCTGCCAGCCAAGCTTCAAAATATCTTCAAACGAAGTTTTGACACCCGCAGCCGCAATAGCTACCACCAGCAGCGCGCGCGATGCATCGGTGGCATAGCCCACCACTTGCGTGCTAAACACACCACTGCTGGCCAGCAGCATCAGCACCACAAACGCCAATAAAAACCCAGGCACCAGCGGCATGCTTTGGTCTTTCACTTCTTCGTTATCACGCACCTCAGCAGTGCGGCGGTATAGCAGTGCGATGACAAACACCACCGGCATCAACAACATGACGCGAAACAATTTGACCACCGTGGCCGTGTCGCCCGCCTGCGTCCCCAGCATCATGCCTGCGGCCACTACCTGGGCCACGTCGTGAATCGTGCCGCCTAAAAATATACCCTTTTGTGCAGCGCTGAGGGGCAAAAACTGCAGTGCAAATGGGTACAGCACCATCGCCACGGTAGACAACACCGTCACGCCCACCACCGTCAGCAAGGTAAACCGCTCGGTGGCCTTGCTAGGCGGCAACACCGAGCTGATAGCCAGCGCAGCCGACGCACCGCAAATAGCCACTGCCCCGCCCGACAACAACCCCTCCTCGCGCGAGCGGCCCAGCCAGCGCGCCAGCAGCACGCCCGACAGCACCGTTAGCACCAGCCCCAGTGCCACCGCAGCGGCAGTAGCCCAGCCCAGCTGCGCTACCTGCGGCAGCGTAATGCGCGCGCCCAGCAGCGCCACGCCCAGGCGCAGCACCGTGCGTCCACAAAAATCCACACCTGGTTTGACAGCTGATTTTTTAACTAAAAAATGAAAGCTCAAGCCCAGCAGTAATGCATACAAAAGCTGCGGGCCACCAAAATGGCTAGACAAAAACGTAGCCACCAGTGCAATAGCCACGCACACCGCTACACCGGGTGCATGCAGTGTAAGCTGGATACGCGCTGTGGCTAACAAAGGCAAATTCATGCCATAAATGTAACCACTATCAGCCGAGTCATCGACATCATGTAGATGATTCAGGTCATATTAGTTTCATCTCGGTGAGGTCATAGTTTTAAGCTGCAAAATCGTGTCCAATAGGCTGATGAATCCATCCCCGCAACACGACCCACTGGTAGACGACAGGCTGACCAACCTAGAAATTAAAGCCAGCTACAGCGAAGACCTGGTTGAGCAGCTGAACCAAATCATTATTCGCCAGCAAACGCAAATAGACGCGCTGATCCACGAGGTAATGCAGCTTAAAGACCGCGTGCCCGAGACCAGCAGCAGCCAGGGCCGTAACCTGCGCGATGACCTGCCGCCGCACTTTTAAGCGCTTTCCAGGCACCTGATAAATGCCTTACTTGCAGTTGTTAGCCTAGGTGTTACACCATGCGCTTGCACATCAGCGACAATCATGGGTTGCTTGACATTTTTATACTATGACCGATACCGCTACTTTAGACACCACCTTGCCAGCAGACGCTGCCACACACACTGCAGCAGAGCACGAAACAGCTGCCCCAGCGCAGCCCGCATCCGTTGGTCAACCCAAAGCCGCTGGCAACTTTAAGCAGCGCGCCGAGGCAGTGCAGCCCGTGTTAGAAAAACTGTTTGAGCTGTACCCACAATTGTTTGGCGCGCAGTTTTTGCCGCTCAAGCTGGGTGTTTTTCAAGAACTACTAGCTGCCAACCCCGATGCGCTGGACAAAGACACGCTCAAAATCGCGCTCAGCGTGCACACGCGGTCAACCCGCTATTTGCAGTCTGTGGCAGCAGGCATGCAGCGCCATGGGCTAGACGGCCAGCCAGTGGAGCCGCTAGCCCCCGAGCATATTTACTTTGCCATGCTAGAGCTGCACCGCCGCCGCTTTGCCCGCGCTCCCGAAGAGATCAAGCCAAAGCTTTTGAACCAACTGCGCGCCCAGCTCATCAATGCGTTTGAAGCCTCAGGCCTAGAGCGCCAAGACTACCTGGCCCGCGTGCAAACCAACGACGCGAATGCCAATGTGGTGCTAGAAGAAGCGCTGGCTCAGCTAGACGAAATGCTAGCCAAAGAAGCCGCCTTGCTGCGCGCCTATGACGCTAGCGGCAAAACGCCAGTGGAATTTGCCGATATG
>JANOSN010000627.1:0-6020 GCA_031415895.1 Polaromonas sp.
ATCGTTTGGGTAACCCCCGAGGGCGGCGGAGGCCCCAATTACGCTGGAATGTAAATAGAAAGAACTAATTTACAGATAAAAGAATAAAATAGTTACTCACCCATATGAGGGAGTGACAGAATTTTACAAAAACACTATAACTACCCCATACTTTCTAAAAGCAGTACGGTCATTGCTAAAGCATTTACTTTAGGGCCTACCGCATGAGGTGGGGCCTGATGTATCGATTACGTATTTGGGTGGTTTATCTACCTGTCTGCATCATAGCTATAGCACTGTTCGCTTGGCTAGGTTGGAGCCTGTTTCCAACGCCCCCCACACAAATTACCATCACAGCAGGGTCAAAAGACGGCATGTACTATGTGCATGCGCAGCGCTATGCTGAAATTTTCCGTAACTATGGCATAGAAGCCAAAGTCATTGAGTCGGAAGGCTCTTCGCAAAATATTGAACGTTTGCGAGATGTCAACAACTTGGCTCAAATTGGGTTCGTACAGGGTGGCTTTGGGCAATTAGACCGCGCCTTACCCTCGGAGGGTCGCACCAATATCCAAACCATCGCCAATGTAGATATTGAGCCCATATGGATTTTTTCACGCAATAAAAATATTGATTCCTTATTGCAACTTCAAGGCATGCGAGTGTCCATCGGCCGCAAAGGTGGTGGCAGTAGGCTAGTGGCCATCAAACTGCTTGAGCAAGTTAACTTGCAACCCAAGGATTTGGTAGAGTCAGACACGACTGGTATCAGCGCTGCCAAAGCCTTAGCGGATGGCACCATAGACGCGGCTATTTTCGTAGCGTCGCCAAGCGCCCCTGTGGTGGCTGCTATGCTCAATGCGCCGGGCGTGCACCTGATTACCCTCAAGCGCAGTGCAGCGCTGATAGAGCGCATACCTTACCTAGAGCCTCGTTTAGTGGCGCAAGGCATCCTTACATCCACAGGGCGGCAGCCCGAGCAAGATTCTGTGATGCTCACCACGATTGCCAGCGTAGTGGTGAGCGAGAATCTACATCCCGCTTTGAAGCGCTTAACTACGGTTGTGGCCAAACAAGTGCACCAACCTGCTGGCCTATTTCATAAAGCAGATGACTTTCCAAATTTCAGGCGTATTGACTTTGCCACCACGCCTGAAGCGCGCGCTACTCTGCAGCATGGCCTGCCTTGGATTGAGCAACGCCTGCCTGTTAATGCAGCCCAATGGGTGTGGCGCTTGCTAGTGGTAGGTTTGCCACTGGCGTTGCTAGCTTGGGCGTTGTGCAGTCTTATTCCTGCGTTTATGCGCTGGACTTTAGAAAGCTATATCAACCGCTGGTACGGCGAACTCAAATTTATTGAGCATGATTTAGAAGCAGCAAAAGTCTCAGGTTTAGATTTAGCCAAGCACAATATTCAACTGCGCGCAATTGATTCTGCGGTTAGCAGTTTTGATGCGCCACAAGAATTTATGAAACGCGTATTTGTGCTCCAACAGCATACCGATTTTGTGCGTAAAAAATTAATTGATATCCGCGGACGCTAAGGACTGATCGCATGAAGCTGTCCTTACTATTTCGCAAACGCTGGCTTTGGCTTTACCTGCCAGTCATGCTGTGCAGTGGTTTGATGCTGTGGCTTAGTGCTACCGTTTGGTTGCCGCTGCCACCCAAATCTTTACTGTCAGCCAGCTACCTGCCCACCGGCGGCTATACCGTCACTGCACTGCGCTACCGTGAACTGGTGGAGGCGCGCGGTATTCGCGTAGACACTATTACCACCGAGGGCATAGCCAGCCCTTTGAAACGCATGCTCATGCCCCAAAGTGAGGTGGATGTAGGCTTTGCCCAAGGTTTGTTGGCACCGCCAAACGCCGCAGGCATCGTAGCATTGGCCGCTATTGAACGACAGCCGGTCTGGATATTTACGCGAAATGCAAAAATCATAAGTTTTGCTGAGCTTAAAGGCCAGCGCATTGCAGTGGCATCGGCTGCAATTACAAGCCAAAGTGTGCTGGAGCTTTTGCTACAACACGAGCAACTCAAATTAACCGATATCAGCTTAAGTATTAAAGATACTAGTGCTGCGGCGGCGGCTGCACTGATCACTGGCACAGTAGACGCCGTAGTGATCGTAGCCAGTGGTGAGTCTGATGTTGTGCGACTTCTCACGCGTGACGCCAACATCCAAATGATAGGCATTGACCGTGTCGCCTCCTTTGTGGCACGCGAGAGCAAGCTCAAGCCTTTTGTAATGCCGCAAGGCGCGATAGAAATACGCGGTGATATTCCATCACGCGATTTAGCTATGGTAGCTACCAATCTACATTTATTAGTACAAGAAAAAATGCATCCTGCACTGCAGCGCGTACTGATAGATGTAGCACGCGAAATCCATGAAATGCCCAGCTTTTTGCAGCGTCAAGGTGAGTTTCCCACAGTACGCGATATTGATTTTCCTGCATCACGTGTCGCCATTGCTGCAGCCAATGGCGACAGGCCTTGGATTGAAAGCTTGCTGCCGTATTGGTGGGCCCAATTAGCAGAATTAATTTTTTACGCGGTACTGCCTATTATGCTGATCACCGTCTTAATATTGCTGTGGATTCCTAGTCTGTTCAACTGGAAAGTTAACGCTGCGCTGCAGAATTTTTATGGTGAATTGAAGTTTTTAGAAACCGACATTGAACCGACAGCCAGTAGTCGGCCTATTGAAATCAAAAATTTACTGCAACGTTTAGACGATATTGAAGGCAAAGTCACTGCACTTGACCTGCCCAATAGCTACGCTAACCGCTGGTATACCCTGCGCGAGCACATAGCACGTGCGCGAGAAAAATTGCTCAACATGCGCGCTAGATAAGCTGTTGTGGACAGCCTAAGCTAGGCAACATAAAGTGCCCTATCCATTCAGGTTAGACTTGTTCTCATGTTGATTCCTAATTTAAACCGACGTCAAGTCATTTATCTAGTATTGGGCATATTTTCGGTACTAACGCTTCTCATATGGCTGTTAACGCGCTACATCAGCCCCGCACCACCTGGCAAAATTGATATGACCACTGGAGCAGTTGATGGTGCATCGCACCAGTTTGCACTTAAATACCAAAGCTACCTCAAAGCCAATGGTGTCACGCTCAATCTGCAGCCATCTACAGGTTCGGTACAAAACCTTGAACGCTTAAATGCTGCAGTGCCAGTAGGATTTGTGCAGGGTGGTTTGGGTATTTTGTCTATTGACCCGCAAAAATCTGATGAAGATACACCCCTGCGATCTTTAGGCGTTATCGGCTACGAACCCGTGTGGATGTTTGCAGCCTCTAAGGACCAAGCTGCCACATTGAGCACTGGATTGCAAAGTTTAAAAAATAAAAAAGTTGCAGTCGGTGCTGAAGGCAGTGGCACCCGGCGCGTTGCGCTAGAGCTTTTGCAAAGTTATGGCATTACACCGTCTAACGCCACGCTTACTGCACAAAGCGGCAACGCGGCTGCCGCAGCGCTGCTTGCCAAAGAGTTGGATATGGTTATCATCATAGGCGCTCCACAAACACCTGCCGTGCAAAGCCTGCTCAAACAAGCCCAAGCACACCTAGTTGCCTTGGACCATGCAGAGGGCATCACAAGGCGCTTGCCTTACCTGTCTTTGGTCACACTCAAAGCTGGCTCCGTTGACCCGCAAGCTGATTTGCCCGTAAGCGATGCCGTCCTGCTGACCACCACGGCCAATTTGGTAGTGCGCGATGACTTACACCCTGCACTGGCTTACTTACTACTTGAGGCCGCGCGCGATACGCACAAAGGTGCCACCTTGCTTAATAAGCCAGGCGATTTTCCAAACCCACGGGGTACTGATTTTCCGCTGGCCGAAGAGGCCCAACGTTACTACAAAGATGGCCGCCCGTTCTTGCAACGCTACCTGCCCTATTGGGCGGCCAACGCACTGCAACGATTGCTGTTGATCTTGGTACCTCTATTGGCCATCGCCATTCCTGTACTAAAAACCATTCCTGGTTTACTAGATTTCAAAACCAAAAGTCGGCTGTACCGCCGCTATGAAAAACTTCTAAAAATGGAGCGCGATATTCGCTCGCGGCAGTTGAATGAGCAAGAAATTATGCAAGCCACGGTGCAGCTCGATAAGATAGAAAACGATATCACCACTACCAAATTTCCTTTAGACTTTACAGACCGTATCTACACCTTGCGCCAGCATGTGGACTATGTGCGAGGTCAACTGCAAAAAGAAAAAGAAAGCTTAGGTCAACCATGAATATTCTCATCACAGGCGGTGCTGGGTTTTTAGGCGTACGGTTGGCGCGTACGCTACTGTCCATGGGCAGCCTCAGCGTTAACGGGCAGGCAGCGCAGCAGATCACGCGCATCGTTTTGGTAGATCGCGCCGCACCACCTGATGATTTAACGGCAGACAAACGCGTCAAGACGGTGACGGGCGATTTGAACGCTTTGCTGCAAGACACGCCCAGTTTTCTAGCGGCATATGCCGACGTGACCTTGGTGTATCACTTGGCGGCTGCCGTCAGCGGTGAATGCGAAGCTGATTTTGATTTAGGCATGCGCAGCAATTTTGCAGCTACCCACGCTTTGCTAGAAGCTTGCCGGGCACTTAAAACACAACCAATGCTGGTGTTTGCCAGCTCGTTAGCTGTGTTCGGGCAAAACGCATTGCTTCAGTTGCCCGATGTGGTGACAGACAGTACTCTACCTACGCCACAGTCAAGCTACGGTATTCAAAAATTTATCGGCGAACAGATGGTGGCAGACTTTGGCCGCAAAGGCTTTATCCGCGCACGCAACGTACGCCTGATGACTGTCAGCGTGCGCCCCGGCAAGCCCAACGGTGCAGCATCAAGTTTTTTTAGCGGCATGATTCGTGAACCACTGGCGGGCATCGGATCGGTGGTTCCTGTGCAGGCCCATACGCATGTGGCACTGTCTTCGCCGGGCCGCACCATTGAAGGCTTGATTCGCACCGCAGAAGCTAGCGATGCAGATTGGGGCCCCTTAACGGCCATGAATTTACCCGCCATCACCACGCAAGTTGGCGAGATGGCGCATGCGCTTGAATCGCTTGGCGGCTCTGCAGCTGCAGCACTACTCAAGTGGCAAGTTGACCCTGCTATTGAACGCATTGTGGCCACATGGCCCACGCGCATTGCCTCGCCGCGTGCTAACGCGCTGGGTCTGCAAGCCGATGCAAGTTTTGACAGCATTGTGCGTGCGTACATCAGCGAAAACCCAAACGCCATCGCGCGTTAAGAAGTGCATGAGGTGGAGTTCAAACTGAATTCACTGCAATAAAAAAGCCGCTGAAGAGCGGCTTTTTTAGGTGTTGACAATTTAAGCCCGCGCAGACCGCAGCTTCATTGAGAACTCTTGCAACGCTGCGATACCGCTTTCTTCAGCGCGTTTGCACCAGGCTTGTAGGTCAGCAGCTAGTTGTTCACGGCTTACGGTGGTGTTGCTCCACATGTGACGTAGCTCGTCACGCATGACGGCCATTTTGTCTAGCACGGGGTGTGCGGCGCGGGCTTCTAGCAAATGGGCTTGGGCTGATGCAGGCACTTTGTCGTCGTCGCGGTGCAGCCAGCGCTTGGCGGTTTGCAGCACAGACAAGTCACCTTGCTTGGCTTTGATTGCGTCAATTTCTTTAGCGCACGCAGCACGCATGTCGCGTGCGTAGCCAGCCATTACTTCGTAGCGGTTAGCAATCAGGGCTTCTAAGGTTTTTTCATCAGCCACGGGCTGAATAGCACCTAACTGCAGCTTAGGTGGTACTTTTTTAACCTTGGCCAAGCCGACCATTTCCATCGCGCGGATGTAGCCCCAGCCAATATCAAACTCATACTTTTTCACCGAGAACTTGGCGCTGGTGGGGTAGGTATGGTGGTTGTTATGCAGCTCTTCACCGCCAATGATGATGCCCCAGGGGCTGATGTTGGTCGACGCATCAGGTGCTTCAAAGTTGCGATAACCCCAGTAGTGGCCAATGCCGTTGATGATGCCTGCTGCAGTGATTGGGATCC
>JANOSN010000628.1:0-1160 GCA_031415895.1 Polaromonas sp.
GACTGCCAACCGCATTCAGTGGATAGCGGGCATCATCAATGGCACTACCAACTTTATTTTGTCCGAGATGCGCAGCAAGGGCCTGGACTTTGACGTGGTGCTGAAAGAAGCCCAGCGCCTGGGCTACGCCGAAGCCGACCCCACCTTTGACATCGAAGGCGTGGACGCTGCTCATAAGGCCACTATCATGGCGGCCATAGGCTTTGGCATACCGGTGCAGTTTGATAAAGCTTATGTCGAGGGCATTACCAAGCTCACGGCTACCGACATTAAATACGCTGAGCAGTTGGGCTACCGCATCAAGCTGCTGGGCATCAGCAAGCGCCGTGAGGCAACAGCCGCCAACCCCCAGGGCGCTGCGGGTATTGAGCTGCGCGTGCACCCCACGCTAGTGCCCAACAAGCGCTTAATCGCCAACGTAGAAGGCGCGATGAACGCCGTGATGGTGCAGGGCGATGCTGTAGGCACCACGCTGTACTACGGCAAAGGCGCAGGGTCTGAGCCCACCGCCAGCGCGGTGATAGCTGACCTGGTAGACATCACCCGCATGGCCACCGCCACCGCCGCCCAGCGCGTGCCCGCATTGGCCTTTCAAAGCGGCTCGATGAACACCATGCCCGTGCTGCCCATGGAAGACATCGTCACCGCGTACTACCTGCGCCTGCGTGTGGCCGACGAGGCTGGCGTGCTAGCCCAAGTCACCGGTATCGTAGCCAACGCCGGCATCAGCATTGACGCTGTGCTGCAGCGCGAAGCTGACGAAGTAGGCGGCGAGGGCGTAGGCAACGAGGGCACTTTTGAAGTGCCGTCAACCGACCTCATTATCTTGACGCACGACTGCAAAGAAGCGACGATGAACGCGGCGATGGCGCAGATGCAGGCTTTGAGAACCGTGCTGGCACCGATTGTGCGGATTCGTAAGGAAGAGTTGGCTTAAGCCCTTAGATCGTAGCCAGCGAAGCTAGTCAATATGCCCACATTGATTTCAGCGCTGGCGCTCTCGGGGCTGTTAAGAATCACCCATCTGGGCATTCCGCTCTGGCATTTAGCTTTTTTCTACAGCGCGTTGGTGCTAACCGCTTTGTTCACAGTCATGCCTTTCATGCATGCGATGGTCAACGGGCCAGGTACTTTTTTGGCCAGTTGGTTGTATTTTTGGC
>JANOSN010000629.1:0-3665 GCA_031415895.1 Polaromonas sp.
CACCACCGGCCTGCTCTTGCGAGGTTGCAGGCGCTCTACCGCATGTCTCCAAACTATCTCAGTACGCAGCTGTGTCGCTTGGCGTGGACGGCGCAGCGGCATCAAGGAGGAGTAGCCGGCCCTAGGCCGCCACGGGGGACAGCCGCGCAGCTGAGTACACCGTTGACCTGATCCCGTACAAAACCAAAACAAACACGATCAGGGTGAACACAATATCGTTTGCCACTAGGTTGTCAAACATCAACGAATCTAAAGCTTCCCGCCAACCAACCGCAAAACCCGATCACAGCGCCCGGCTAATTCTTCATCATGCGTCACCATCACAAACGCGGTACCGTGATCTTTGGCTAGCTCTAGCATTTGTTGATAGACGCCATCGGCCGTAGAACGGTCAAGGTTACCAGTAGGTTCATCAGCCAACACACACGCTGGGCGGGTGACCAATGCGCGGGCTATGGCTACGCGTTGGCGTTCACCACCGGAGAGCTCACTGGGGCGGTGGTGCAGGCGGTGCTCCAGCCCTACTGACGCTAGCATTTTTGTAGCTGTCTGAGCATATTCTGCATGGACTACACGGCGAATCTTTAGCGGCATGGCGACGTTGTCTAGCGCGGTGAACTCGGGTAGCAGGTGGTGAAACTGGTAGACAAAACCTAGGTGTTGGTTACGCCAACGGCCTTGCTCGGCAGCGCTCATGGCGGTGATGTCTTTGCCCATCAGCTGCACGCTGCCAGTAGTGGGTGCGTCTAGGCCGCCTAGCAAATGCAGCAGCGTGCTTTTGCCCGAGCCTGATGCGCCGACTATGGCGACTGTCTCGCCTGCGTGCACTTGCAGGTCGATGCCTTGCAGCACGGTGACGTCTAGTGTGCCGTCGTGGAAGCGTTTGGTAAGACCCTTGGCTTGCAAAATGACATTACTCATACCGCAGTGCCTCCGCTGGGTTTACACGGCTGGCGCGCCAGCTGGGGTAGAGGGTGGCAGCAAAGGCGAGGATGAGGGACAACACGATGATGGGCGTAATGTCGGCGCTTTGCGGCTCACTGGGCATACGGCTGATCAAATAAATATCGCGCGGTAAAAAGCTGGTGCGCAGCACGCCTTCTATCCACGGCACGATCACGTCGATGTTGAACGCCACCAGCAGCCCCAGAGCAAGGCCCACAAACGTGCCAATCAGCCCTACCATCGCGCCCTGAACCACAAATATGCCCATGATGCTGCGCGGGCTGGCCCCCAGGGTGCGCAAAATGGCAATATCGGCGCGCTTGTCTTGTACTGTCATCACCAGTGTGCTGACCAAGTTAAACGCTGCTACCGCAACGATCAACGTCAAAATAATAAACATCATGCGTTTTTCTAGCTGCACTGCGGCAAACCAAGTGCGGTTTTGGCGCGTCCAGTCGCGCACCAGCAGGCCGTCAGACAGCTGCGTGGTGAGTGTTTGGCCCACTTCGCGTGCTTGGTGTAAGTCTTTGATTTTTAGTCGCACGCCCGTGGGGCCGTCTAGCCTAAACACCTTGGCAGCGTCGTCCATGTGCAGCAGGGCCAGGGCCGAGTCGTATTCAAAATGGCCTGAGTCAAACGTACCCACCAAGGTAAATTGCTTTAGGCGCGGCACCACACCCGCTGGTGTGACCTGACCGCTGGGAGCGATTAAGGTGACCTTGTCGCCCACGCGCACACCCAGGCTGCGTGCTAGCTCGCCACCCAGCACGATGGCAAATTCTCCGGGTACCAAGCGTTTAAAAGCTTCGTCTTTAAGGGCTTGGCCCAGCTCGGTTACACCAGGCTCCAGCGCTGGGTCAATGCCCCGCACTATCGCGCCCTTCATGTCCTCACCACGCGCCAGCAGTGCCTGCGCTGCTATAAAAGGTGCAGCGCCTATCACATTGGGGTTGGCGCGCACTTCTTTTAAAGTACGAGCTAAATCAGGCAGCGCAGCGCCGTTAGGTGCAAACACTTCGATGTGCGACACAACGCCCAGCATACGGTCACGCACTTCTTTTTGAAAGCCGTTCATCACAGACAGCACAATGATGAGCGCAGCCACACCCAGCGCGATACCCAGCATGGACACGCCCGAGATAAAGCTGATAAAGCCGTTGCGGCTGCTAGAACGCCCGGCCCGGGTGTAACGCAGCCCCACTTCAAGTTCGTAAGGTAATTTCATAATTTTGTCAGTTGCGCTATTGTGGCATCACTCTGCCACAGCGCTGTAGCCCAGCAATGCCCGACAATACGCGCTTATGCATTACTTGATTGAATTTGCTCACGTTGGTTCCGAAGGCTGTGCTCAGGCGCTGGCAGGTTTGCAGTTGCCGCACCTTAACCAAATGTTGCAGCGCATGGCCCTGCAAAGCACTGACATGGCTGACGAATACACCCTCAGCCCGCCGCACGAGCGGGCCTTTGCGCAGCACTGCGGCCTGTGGACAGGCGACGGTAAAACACCTTGGGGGGCACAAGAAGTATCTACACCGCAGCCCAGCTACGGCTACCAAGCTGGCCAAGCGTGGGCACGCATTACCCCTTGTTTTTGGCATGTAGGGGTCGATCAAATTCAAATGTTGCACCCTGATGGCTTGCAGTTAAGCGAAGCCGACTCGCGCACCGTGCTAGAGGCTGTGCGCCCGTATTTTGCCGAGGACGGCATTGCCCTGCACTACCACAGCCCCGTGTGCTGGTATGCTCACAGCCCCTTGTTTGATGGCTTGGCCACCGCGTCGCTAGACCGCGTGGTGGGCCGCAACGTGAACGCTTGGATGCCTGAGGGCACCCAAGCCGCGCCGCTGCGCCGCCTGCAAAACGAAATGCAAATGCTGCTGTACACCCACCCGGTGAACGACGCTAGGCAAGCCGCTGGGCAGCTGGCTGTGAACTCGTTTTGGGTCAGTGGTGCAGGTGCTTTGCCGCATAGCATTACACCGCAGCCCGGTGAGATGACGGTGTTAAGCAACCTGCGCACCCCCGCGCTGCACGAAGACTGGGCACAATGGGCCGTGCAATGGCAGCTGCTAGACAGCACCATATTGAAAGACGCTTATGCCCAAATGCAGCGTGGCCATAGTGTTAGCCTGACGTTATGCGGCGAAAAAGCTGCACAGCACTGGCAAAACCAAAAACCCAGCATCAAAAGCTTTTTTACCAACCTTTTACCCTCACAGTCCAAGCATTTACTGCTCAAGCAGCTATGAAATTAATAGTAAGAGACTCCTCCCCCCGCGCCGCATTTGCACTAGAAGAAGCTGGCGTACACCCGCTGCTGGCGCGCCTGTACGCAGCCCGTGGCGTGAACAGCAAAGACGAATTAGACGATGGCTTGGGCAAACTGCTAGCTCCGTCCACCATGCTAGGCTGCGCAGCCGCCGCCGTGCTGTTAGCCGATGCGATAGCCGCTAACAAAAAGCTGTGCATCGTGGCCGACTACGACTGCGACGGCGCAACGGCCTGCGCTGTTGGGCTGCGCGGCCTAAAGCTGCTGGGCGCCAAGAAGATCAGCTACATCGTGCCCGACCGCGTGGTGGACGGCTACGGCCTCACGCCGCCCATCTCACAGCGCGTCAAAGACAGTGGCGCAGACGTGCTGATTACGGTAGACAACGGCATCGCCAGCGTAGAAGGCGTGGCCAAAGCCAAATCGCTGGGCCTGCAGGTGTTGGTGACTG
>JANOSN010000630.1:0-7790 GCA_031415895.1 Polaromonas sp.
GCAGGTCGCGTACCAGCACAACGAAAAAAAGCTAGAAGAAAAAAGAGCATGAAACAGCGCATTCAATAACGAAATATGCCGATAGTCCATGTATTCATTGCTCTAAATGCTATGAAATTAATAGTAAACAGCAGGTAAAACACCAGTAAGCGAGTTCTTTGTCGCGCACACCAAATCCATGCAGCACGCAATTTGGCAACTATTTCACAAATACAAGGCAATTACTACCCACCTGAAATAACTGCAATTTTTTACGCTAAGGCATCTCATCAGAACTTGCGAGAGCTGCCATGCAAAACGACTTAGATACTGTTCACTCACTCACCACCAACACCTTGCTGTCCCATGCCATGGACGAACTGGCTTGCGGGGTCATCATCATCGACGCGCGGGGCAAGCTGCTACACAAAAACCTGGCGGCTGATGCAGTATTGTCACGCGGGGACAGCGTAGCCATTCAAAACGGCGCTATCACCACAGCGCATGCCACAGATGCACGCCAGCTAAATGAGGCCTTAGCCAAAGCCACTGCAGGCAAGCGCAGCATGATTGCGCTGGGGGCTCTGTCGCGCACTACTGTGGCCGTTGTACCACTGCAGCGCCACGAAGCTGGCGCAACGCTAAATACGCCTCATAACGAGCTGCGTTTTGCACTGATGTTCTCACGCTCAGGGGTGTGCGAAACGCTGATGCTGAGCTTTTTTAGCCGCGCCCACAGCCTAACTGCTGCCGAAGAAAACATACTAGGCCTGATGTGCGCAGGCCTGACCGCGCCTGAGATGGCCCAACAGCTCAAAATAGGCGAAGCCACCGTACGCACCCACGTGCGCAACATCTGCGCCAAAACCCATAGCAGCGGCATACGCGAAGTGATTAAACGCCTAGCTGTGCTACCACCGCTGATGGCCGCTGTGATGCCTAGCGCGCTATACCCCCGCGCTCGCATGCCCGCTACAACACAAGCCATAAACTAGAGCATGGCCAGTTAAACAGATACTCCCCATTACGCCGCGCCATAATGTGGCATGGCCCATAACGCTCCCCTCATCCGCAGTCTTAGCCCCGCTGTAGCGACTCTAGCCCTAGCAGGAACACAGCGTAGCTACAAAAAAGGCGCCATCATCGTGAACGAAGGCGACAATGGTGACACCTTGGTTGTGCTGCTAACCGGCAGCGTGCGCATCTACGGCACCAGCACCGACCACCACGGCCACAGCCGCGAGGTAACCTATGGCACCATTAACGCACCCGACTATTTTGGCGAAATGTCGCTAGACGGCGGTGCGCGGTCAGCCAGCGTGGAGGCGCTAACTGCCTGCACCTGCAGCGTCATCACCCGCGAGCGCGTGCGCCAGCAGCTGACCACCAACCACGACCTAGCCTACGAGCTGATTTGCAAGATCACCACCCGCGCCCGCACCGCCACCGCCACCGTACGCAACATGGCCCTGCTAGACGCATATGGACGGCTGGTACAAGTGCTGCAAGAGATTGTTGAGCCCGCCGTAACCGAAGGCCCATTCAAAGGCCAGCAAAAAATCCCCACCCGCACCACCCACGCCGCCCTAGCCCAACGCATAGGCACCAGCCGCGAGATGGTAAGCAAACTGCTGCGAGATTTAGAAAAAGGCGGCTATGTGCGTACTGAGGGGCGGGGGATGTGGCTCATTAAAAAGCTACCCGCACGCTGGTAGGCTGGGGGGGGGTAAACTAGCACAACGCTACGCTAAGGTGAATCATCCAAAATAGGCTCAGTAGCAGCACCAAATTTTGAATTTCCAAAACCAGGCACGTCTGTGAAGTCTTTTTTTGGCGGATCATTAGTAGGTGAGACTTTTATTTTTAATCTCCCTGCATTAGCTATTACTCTGGCGGCCTGGGGGTCCGCAACGCTTTTTCCGTTCATTCTGGTAATATCGCCACTGCGTGTGCCGATACACACAATACCTGGCAACCATGCACTCTCTTCAGATACTGCCAAACAATTTAGCCCTGTCTTTGTGCCACCGCGTGGTGTTCCAGCGCCTGAATAGGCTGCTCTACGATTTGCACCCCATTTCTCGCAAGCTCCGATCACATAAGTTTTATCTCCACAAGCGGTGCCAAGCAATGAGCCGTTACCGGTAATATCAACACTATCGGTTAAAGCTAGCCAGCCAGATGATCGAACACGCTGCTCAAACCCTAGGTTTTTACCGCTCCAAGCTAAATAACAATGAATAGGTTTATTTATCGCAGCGCTTGCAGTGAATGTAAGCACCCAACGCTGAGAAAAGGATAAAACTGCTGGACTACCAAGGGATGGTGGAATCCACTGGAGTATCAGCAAGACGTTAGAACCATAGTCCTTCAACACTACGACACCTTGGGTGATGGCACCTACATTAATAAGCTTCGGCTCCTCTTTAAGCGAGGCTACATCAATACTAATATTTTCTTCTGAAGTTATCGGAAGCGCGATCTCAATAGAATGAGGTAGATTGTCCTTATCCATCCAGATTTCAGCCGTCATTAAAGTTTCTGCGTCTGGTGGCAAGTTCCATGCTAACTGGGCAACGCCTTTTTCAGGCAAAACAATTTTCGCTAAAGTGGGCTTATTGAAGGTATTACCACTAGGAAAAACAACTTCAAGTGTTTTACCAGCTTCTTGAGCTTCCAAAATCATGGCATCAATTGCGCGCTCGATCACTGAGCTACCATCATGTGGACCTTGGACATTACCGTAGGGAATACAGACTATGATTTTTTCTGTGTCGTCGCCTGCACATTTCAATATATATCTTAATCCATCTAGGATAGATCGGTTGGTAGCACCAGTTGAAGGCGCTAACAAACCTCTTCTAGGTAATTGAACAAATACAACATCAGATACATTTACAGCTAATGCGTTATCGACAGCGTTCAAACTAGCATTCAAGCTAAACTCCAAAACACTAGGCGATTTTTGAGGCCCCACAAAAAGACCACTGGTCATCGCACCGTGCGTTAATCTCGAGCGCAAAGCGGGATAGTTCGATATGGCGTAAGCACGGTCTTCGTCCATGCCATTGAAATCTGAGGATGACTGTTCAATCCAAGCATTAATGCTCGGTCTTAAAATCTGCCGCCCATATTCCATCGTTTGGGGACATGTATTTAGGGGCGAAAAATATGGGCTCTCGTCTTGGTCCCAAATTGCAAGCAAGCGTGATGCATTGTTTTGTATTAAAGCACTATGGAATATAGGACAGCCATGGTCAATGATGCCTAAAATTATTTTTTTATTTGATTGCGCATTGTCAGAAAATTCAACTGCATTTTCTGTAGCTACGCGCTGATCAGCTCGGGCAGGCCTGAGCTGACAGGTCAACTCAATAGCCACAACACACTCTAGTTGGGCGATTGCAATTAACCAATAGACAGTGCCGTCAGCCGATAAGAACAAAGATTGGGCATTGAGATGCGCAGGCATTACCAGCGCATTTTTATGCCTCGATTCTTTGATAAATTCTTGGCAAGGTGCAGCTGATAACTCAATGATGACTGAAATCGCTCTATCACCGTCCTTTACTTCATAACCTGCGAAATCGGTTTTTATTGCGGCTTGCAGGGCAGCATCAAATTTTTTAAAAACCACTGCATCGTATTTAATCGCGCTGGTATTCATGTGCTTTGCCTTGTATTGTCACTTCAGCACAGCTTCAGTATTCGCTAAGTCCAACCAATCCCATTCCGCAGCAGCCATCGGCATCAAAGCCTGTACAAAGATACGAGACTTTACATTAACTTGAATTGGCTTATCTTCATTTTTACCTTTAACGTCACTCAATATTGAACCCCAATTCATCCCAGGTATCGGCTCATTACTGAATGTCTGTGCATCAAACTGCTTCGCAGTCATAGACACAGGATCCTCACCTTGGTTGCAACATGCCCAAAGGTAATCTGAAATCCACTGCCCTATCGCTAGCCCGCCTGCAAGATCAATCGGATAATGCACCCCAGCCACTATACGGTTTTGTCCGATTCGGATCGCAATCCGTTTAAGTTGCTCGGTCATTTCATTCCATGCTGGACTGCCCGTTTGATGGGTTAATTTTGAAAGTAAGTTGGCAACAATCACAGCCTCAGACATATGCCCCATCGGATATGCACCATGCATTGGCGTAGGTATCATGGGCTGAATCTGTGGCGAAAGCTCAACAGGACGCGGACAACCAAACTCATGTTTAAACCTGAGCACGATGTAGCTTGATAACTGTGTTGCAATCTTCAGCAGCAATAAAGTGGATGCGTTTTTCTCAGCTGACAGTGGCAATACAGATTGAAAAAAAGCACCCATATCAGTGGTTTGCGCCAAAATCTCCGATGCGCGATCTGCACGCAATGGCGCCCAATCTAGTACGTCTTGAAGTTGCGTACGGTATTGGTCTAAGCTGGGGCGTTTGAGCGATAAAGCAGGTTTACCGGCCACACTTAGGGCCAAAGTATCTTCGTCAATTCTGCTGAAACTGAGATCTCCTAAAAGATCAAACAGCGCCAACTGGGAGTTAACCCCTGCGTCCCAACGCTGCATGCGCTGGATTAGCAAATCTTTAGTTACCCCGATAGCAGCTTGGTGCGTTTTTTGCCAAGGACGGTAGGAGTTTTTAGCAATTAATAGGGCCGTAGATTCGCGTGATGTTTGTGTCGCAGAAGCCGGCACACTAAACCCGCCGTTGAAACCACCGTTGAAACCACCATTAAACCCTCCGTTAAATCCGCCATTGAATCCTCCATTAAACCCCCCGTTGAATCCGCCATTAAAACCACCGTTGAAGCCGCCGTTATATCCACCGTTAAACCCTCCGTTAAACCCTCCGTTTTCGGGCTGTAGCCCGAACTTTGCAAAGATGGGGTGAAGTATTGATGTATTTTTGGGCATATTTTTCCTTATTGAAAATGATTCACGTTGTCGTCATGCTTTCAAGGGCACTGATGAAACGTTGACGTGTTCTAGAGCTTGTCCCGCCCAAAGCTGTATAGTTTCTAACACTTAAGTTGGGCTGCACCATTTTTAATTTTCCTAAAGTTTGAAGCGCCTGGTGTTGTAGATTGCTCTCAACACAGGCCGTAAACAAAATTCTCAAAGTAGGTGCATGGCTAGCGTTGCATTGCAAAGAGGCGGTGGCGTTTTCAATAGCAGCAGCATGTTGGTTATTGCTCAAATGAGCATTGGCCATAGCCATCAAGTAAATATATTTACTGGGGTCTAAACGCGACAGGCTGTAGGCCTTGTTGGCTTCATCCTGTGCCATCTCAGTACTGCCCCACATTGATGAATGCACACTTTTAAACAACCATGCCAACGATTCACTAGGGCTGCGCTGCAATGCCCTTTCAAACAGTCCGAGTGCTTGGTCAGGTTGGTCTAACAGTTGATTGCACACCTGGCCGTATACAGCAAGGCTCAAGGGATGGCTGTCGTCCATGTCTAAACCTGACAATACATCTGCGCGTGCCAAAGCGGATTCACGAACAGGATCGTTACTCATGCCGTTCATCACGCGCCATAAGCGCCACTTTGCACGCCACGCTCTTAATGTGCAGTTGCGCGAATGTCTCTCTATGAGGTGATCGAATACTTGAATACTTTTTTCAAATGAATCAAGACTAGCACAATTCATCATATTGATACCGGATAACAGCAAGCCAAAACTTTGTACGTTAGGAATGGGCTTGCAACGCGCTGTATCGATCACCTCTTGGTTAATACACTGGTGGGCAAACACGGAAAGTCGATGACAAATCTCACTTTGATCGGCCACCAAATCTTCAACGTCACCGCTGATCCTTTCACTGGCAATCACTTTGTCGGATCCAGTCTTAGTCACCGCTGCTATCACCAGAATTTTTCGCCCCATCACCGCGTAAGAGCCGTTAACACAATAGTCTGCGCCAGTCAGCTGTGCAATGTATTGGCCCGAAAGCTCTCGGCCTCGAAGTGCAGAGGTGGATAAGCGTGAGTGCACTTGCAGGTATTTCGATTGGCCTAATTGGGCTATCACACCGTCTGCGATCAGCTCCCCGATAGCAAAATGTTCGGGCAGATGGCTCCTCGATTCAAATGGAATAACCGCCATAGTGGGCTGTAAAGCGTCTGCATACTCCGTAGTTGGCATCAAAATCGGCTCTGCGCTGGCCACGCCCACCCGGTACACACGCTGCGGCTCAGCAATATGTTTGAGATAGCACTCTCCCATATCTTCAATATCGCCATCCAACGAATCGGTTAGGTGATCACGCACAGGTGCGCTGACGATGATCTCCCCCGGCCCCGCCAATGTGGTGATGCGTGCGGCCAAGTTCACGCCGTGACCGTACAAGTCATGCGCGTCGCGGCGGGCGTGGGTTTCGTGGATGCCAGTACGCAGCTGCAAGTGGCGCTGGGGGTTGGGGTCGGTGTTGCCTTGGGCTGCTTTGGCGTGCAGGGCGTTGGCGGCTTGCACGGCGCTGCGGGCGTTGGTAAATTCCACCATCATGCCGTCGCCTGTGCTTTTAACCACGCTGCCGCCGTGCGCGGGCACGATGGTACCGCGCACATGGTGCGCAAAGGCTTGCCAGCGGGTAACAGCGTAGTCTTCATCTTGCTCCATCCAGCGCACCGACTCCACCACATCGCACACCAGCACCACGCGCAGCTCGCGCGGGGCCAGGGTATCGGCGTCAAAATTGACGGTGTGGGTGTTGTCGTTTGTCTCTGGTGCTGTCATGGTAGGGCGGGCAGCTTGGGCTGTCGTACCCAGTTTTTAGTACGTTTTGTTGCTTTTGACTAGTATTTTGTGACGTGAGTCGCGTTTTGTTGGATAAACTGTCTATTTAACAGCTAGCTACCTAGTTCATGGGATGCGCATTTAGGCGATTTGGTGTGGCGTTTTATGTACTTTTCTGCAAAATAGCCGGGCGCAACGGCGCGGCGATAATTAGCCCATGATCAAACTGTTTGTTGGCTTGGGTAACCCGGGCGCTGAATACGATGCTACGCGGCATAACGCGGGGTTTTGGCTGATTGATGCGCTGGCGCGGGAGTGGAAGTGTTCGCTTGCCTACGATAAAAGCTATTTTGGGCTAGTGGCGCGCACGGTGGTGGCGGGGCAAACGGTGTGGCTGCTGCAGCCGCAAACGTTTATGAACTTGTCGGGTAAGTCGGTAGGGGCGCTAGCTAAGTTTTTTAAAATCGAGCCGCAAGAGGTGTTGGTAGCCCATGACGAGCTAGACATTGTGCCGGGTGAGGCCAAAATTAAGCTGGGCGGCAGCCACGCAGGGCACAACGGGCTGCGCGACATCCATGCACAGCTGGGCACTGACCAGTATTGGCGGCTGCGCATTGGCATTGGCCACCCTGGGGTGAAAAGCGAGGTGATTCACTGGGTGCTAAAAAAGCCTTCAGCGGAACACCGCGATGCTATTGCACAAACGATTGAGCGCAGCGTGAAAGCCGCACCGCACTTTTTAAGCGGCGACATGGAGCGTGCGGCGCAGGTGGTGCACACTAGCAAACCACCACGGCCCAAACCACCGCGCAAAGACCCTGTGCTACCCGTTAATGGAGTGGAGCAAACTTCAGCTGCAAATAGCGCTGTTGACATGAAGCCGATTGGTATTGTTTAGTATTGCTATTAATGTAATAGCAATAAACCCAATAAATGCTTGGACTATGAGCACTTTTCACCTGATTAGCCAGATGCCTCAGATGCTGAAAAATAACCGTTCGGGCTGAGCTTGTCGAAGCCCTCATAAACCCTTCGACAAGCTCAGGGTGAACGGGCTGG
>JANOSN010000631.1:0-1333 GCA_031415895.1 Polaromonas sp.
CACCACCGGCCTGCGCTTTGCCGTAAAAGGTGGCCAGCCCGGAGCGATAGCCACCGTGTGTGAGCATGCAGGCTTGCAGATAGTGGGCATGAAGCGCATTCGCGTAGGCCGCGTGCCCATGGCAGATTTGGCCGTAGGCCAATGGCGGTTTTTAACCGAACACGAGCGGTTTTAATGCGCCCAAGGCATTATCGGGGTATGAGAAAAATTTCAGGTGCATGGGTTTGCACACTTTTAGCGCTGCTGGCCAGCATGCACAGTGTGGGTGCGCAAACCGTGGCTGCACCTGCACCTACTGCACTTGCAGCATCACAAAACACCATGGCCCAGCGCATGCAGGCCTGCACCACTTGTCATGGCGCAGGCGTGACAGCTCAAATCGGCCGCACCGCCAATGAGGCGTACTTTCCGCGCATTGCGGGCAAACCTGCGGGCTATTTGTACAACCAGCTGCTTAATTTTCGTGATGGCCGCCGCCACTATGGCCTGATGGTGGGCATGGTAGAGCATTTGAGCGATGCTTATTTGATGGAGATGGCGCAGTACTTTGCTCAACTCGATTTGCCTTACCCACCGCCCACAGCACCCAGGCCTGGCACCACACCCGCTGTGCTGGCACGCGGCAAGGCGCTGGTAGAGCAAGGCGACAAAGCCCGTGGCCTACCCGCCTGCGTAGCCTGCCACGGCGCAGCGCTGATGGGCGTAGCACCGGCGCTGCAAACGGCTGGCAGTCTAGTTAACACTAACCCCAGCATGCCCGCGCTGCTGGGCCTGCCGCGCGACTACATGGCGGGGCAACTGGGCGCGTGGCAAACCAACCAGCGCCGCGCCCACGCGCCCGACTGCATGGGCCGCATTGCCAAATTGTTAAGCGTAAACGATGTAGAGGCGCTGGCTACTTGGCTGGCCGCGCAGCCCGTGCCGCTGGGTGCCAATGCCAAGCCCGCCGCTGCATTACCCGGCCCCATGCCCGAAGGCTGTGGGGGTGTGCGATGAAGTGGGCGGTATCCAACGCGCTAGCTCAGCGATGGCAAAACTACAGCCCAGTGCAGCGCGTTTTTGCGGCATTAGGTTTATTGCTGGGTGTTATTGCAATTTGTATGGCGGTGTTAATTGCTACTGAATTAATAGCTAAAAACCTAATAAAACCTTGGACTACTGGCCAGAAAGATACCCAAAAACCATCTCAAGGTACTATTGAACAAGGCCGCTACTTGGCCCAAGTGGGTAACTGCGCTGCCTGCCACACCGCGCGCGGCGGCCAAGATTTTGCAGGCGGCAAAGCTATTCACACGCCGTTTGGCGCGGTGTACACCAGCAACATTACGCCCGA
>JANOSN010000632.1:0-5022 GCA_031415895.1 Polaromonas sp.
CGTCGGCTACCGCAGTGATTATTTTGGCCAAAAAACTTATAACGGTGTAGCGCTGCTTACGCGCATGGACACGGTAGCCAGCGTGGACGCCGTGGTAAAAAACATTCCCGGTTTTGCAGATGAGCAGTCGCGCATCATCGCAGGCACACTGCACACAGCGCAAGGTGCAGTGCGCCTAGTTAACGGCTATTTCGTCAACGGCCAAGCGCCTGGCACCGATAAGTTTGACTACAAAATGAAGTGGCTAGATGCCCTGCGTGCCTGGCTACAAACCGAGCTGGTGCAGCACCCGCAGCTGGTAGTGGTAGGCGACTTCAACATCACCACCGACGACAAAGACACCTACGACCCTGAGGGTCTGCGTGAGACCATTCACCACACCACCGAAGAGCGCGACCAACTGCAAGCCCTGTTTCAAATAGGCCTGCATGACGCATTTCGCCTGTTCGACCAGCCCGACAAAAGCTACAGCTGGTGGGACTACCGCGACATGGCCTTTAGGCGCAACAAAGGCATGCGCATTGACTACACCCTGGTGAGTGAAGTTTTAAAACCCAAGGTGACTGCCTGCGTGATAGACAAATTACCACGTAAGAATGAACGCCCCAGCGACCATACGCCAGTGGTAGTAAGTATTGGTTGAGTAGGTTTTGGGCATCTAGTCGCGCTTTAAAAAACGTAAATTGAAGTTGTCTCTGTACAGTTGCACCCTACCGTGTGAGGGTTTACGCATCTGTGAGAGCCTGTAACAATAAATTAATATTTTTGTACAGAAAAAACTTCTCCGTGAATAATCTTCGTTATGCCCTGGTAGTAGATGACCACCCCGTTGTAGGAAGAGGCATCAAACAATTTCTGCAAGCCTATGCTCTGCTTGACGAGGTTTTTACAGTCAACAATGCCCAAGAATGCCATAGCCTCATCGAGCGTTTAGGCATACCTGCCATAGCCGTCATCGACTTTTGGCTAGGCAACGGGGCCAGCCACGATTTGATCAAAGCTTTGTTGCACAGGTACCCAGAGATCGTCATTTTGAGCATTAGCGGAGACAGTAATCCAGACATTCAAAACGCCGTGCAAAGCCTGGGTGTGCGCGGCTTTATCAGCAAACAATCACCCACAGAACACTTCAGCCAGGCTATATTGGCTTTGCTCAGTGGCATGACCTGGTTTGAGATAAACACCCCAGAGACAATAGGCTACCCCCATTCGCGCGATGTGCCCATTAGCACAGCACAATTAGGTTTATCGCCTAGGCAAGGGCAGATTTTTGAGTTGGTATTGCAAGGCATGCCTAACAAAAAGATTGCACAACTACTAGATTTATCAGAAAGCACCGTGAAAGAACACATCACTGGTATCTTGCATAAATTAGGCGTTACCAATCGTGTGGAAGCCATCACTAAACTCCGAGGGCGTAGATTAACCATTGCATGATCTGCAGCGCTAACTGGGCGGCGATCGGTTGGCTCTCACGCCTGTTTTCTCAGCAAAAAAAACCGCCCGATGGGCGGTTTTTTGTGACCTGTACTAAAAGCTATCGCAGTACCGCAGCCCACAAACTTTCTCGCTGGTCTCTGCCGGGTTGATCGCCTTGAACCCACAACGCGACGCCTTGACCCGCTTTGTTCATGACAAACCCGGCTCTCCCAACACCACCCGCGCCACCGACAATTGGAGAAGCTGCGCTCCATTGACCACCAATGTTCAGGCTGCGGGACATCAGTTGGGTTTTTGCTTCACAAACGTTGAACGCCACATATACGGTTACCGTCTGTCCAGCATCGCTGATTTTTGTGTTTGACGAATTGATCTGCTCGCAAAAGTCTGGCGTAACGATCACAGGTGCGCTCCAGCCAGTTGCTGCGGTGTACTGCATGCTGAACAGTGATCGTTGACCAGCCCAGGTTGCCACCGCTCGACCATCGCCTGCCATGCTTAACTGAATATCTCTGAGGGCTGGAAGCCGGTCAGGCGGATTCGCGACCTGAACCGCACCTTGCCAGCCACTTCCTGTGCGGTAAATGTTGTAGAACACCGAGATACCGTTGACATTTTGCAGCCACATGGCAACGCCATTGCCTTGGTCGTCCATAACCACCTTCGGTGATTCTTCGCCCAAATTGGCGGTTAGCGTTTCAATACTTTGTGGTGCAGCCCAACCGGTTCCACGTACCCAGTGGGCAGACTTCATGCTGTAGTTTGAGTCACCAGGATTGCGCTCATGCCAAACCGCCAACGCTGTGCCATTGCTGCTGAGTGCCAACTCTGCACGATACGCAACCAAGGTACCGCTCGTGTCAATTTGTTGCCAGGCACCCCATGATGACGCACCGGCCACTAGGGCATTGTGAAAGACATTAGAGCCCGAACTTAGAACACCAATACCGCCCAAGGTATCCATCACAGCAGATGTCAAACCGCCACCAATATCACCTCTAGGCGCGCTAAATACAGCGCCCCATCCTGTTGTGGGTGAATTGCGGCGTGTTTGCATGCTTACGTTAATCCATGTTGCCACACCCGTGTCGTCCATCAGCAGCTTACCTGTAAGCAACGATGGATTGGTTTCACGGCGTGTAAGGCCCGTTATTGCTACTGCGGCCTGCCAGCCAGTAGCTGCTTGATATCGGCGTGAATACACTTTGATTGTGCTGCCGTCAGGCATGCCGTCAGACTGCTCCCACACCACTAAAGAGTCGCCGCTAGAGTTAACTGCCAGCAGATTTGTACCTCGGCTGATATTGAAATCGTTATTGGTCTCAAGTAACTGGCCCGGCTGAAAAGCCACGCCAGCAACTGGTGCAGCAGTAAATACAGCCTGCACATTTCGCAATTGTGTTAATTGCAATGTACAAGTGGGCACCGACCCCGTACACGCGCCTGCCCAACTGCTAAACACTTGCCCAGCTGCGGGTGTAGCTGTGAGCGTTACGGCAGTGCTTGCTGCAAAATTGGCGGTGCACACGCTACCGCAATTGATACCCGATGGGCTAGAAGCTACTGTGCCAGTACCCGATACGGTCACACTTAAATCAAAACTGCTACCTGTCAAGGGCACAAAAGTGGCAACTGCCGAGGTTGCACGATCCAATCTGACACTACATGTATTGGCCGCTCCTGTGCAAGCGCCCGACCAGCCCGAGAAGCTTTGTCCGGCAGCTGGTGTGGCCGTAAGAGTCAACACTGTATCGGCCGCAAAATCTGCACTGCAGCTGGCTGCGCAGTTAATGCCTGATGGTTGTGACGCCACTGTGCCTGTACCGCTAATCGTCAAGCTAAAGGTAAAGGTTGATTGACCTCCTGCTAGTGGCGCGAACGTGGCCGTAGCAGACAGCGCTTGGCTCATCGTCAGCTCGCAGCTGTTAGTAGTGCCTGTACACGCGCCCGACCAGCCAGTAAATGACTGCCCATCACCAGGCGTAGCGGTTAAGGTGACTACAGCACTGCGGGGAAAGTCTGCATTGCAATTGGCCGTGCAGTTAAGCCCTGCCGGCTGTGACTGCACCGCGCCTGTGCCCACAATGTCTAGAGTAAGTTTATAAGCATCAGCTGGTGGTGTACCTGCTAAGCCACCGCCGCCTCCGCAGGCTGCTAGCACGGTAGCCAATAACAACGCCGAAAATAGCTGGAGCCAACGCCCCAGCGCAAAAGATGAGAATGTCATAACAAAAGCTTTCAAAAGGACTGTGCACGGCACAGAGATCAATGCAAGCTCTAGTGTGAATTCATCGCTAGATTTTTAGAACCCTACTGTAGTCGGTTAGATGTAACCGAAAGTATTTGCTATTAAATATATAGCTATCCAAGCAATAAATACTTGGACTACAAGGCTATTTGGCTACTAAAACAGCAAATTAAGCCGTAGTTTTAAACAGCGCGGCTACGTTCTTTTTAGTTTTAATGTTGCTCGACACGCGTGACGTGCTGGGCTTGACACTGGCTTCCCACGCAGGCACGGTGCCTTCGGGCAATGTGGGGCTTTCGTAAGGCTTCTCAAAAAACGGGTCGCGGGGCGCAGCAGCGCGTGAAAAGCGGCTGTGCTCGCGTGTGCCGTCTTCTCTAAACTGGTCGCGGTAGCTGTCGCGCTGCGGGCGCGGTGCGCGCGGGGCATCACGCGCTGTATCGCGTGGGGCATCACGCACTGTATCGCGCGGGGCATCACGCGAGGCATCTCTTTGCCCATCGCTGCGTTCAACGCGCTCAGCACCCTCTTCATCACCCCAAGCACGGCGGCCAGTATTGATGCGTTCACGTGGGCGTTCATCTTCAAACTCAAAGCCTTCGACTTCGATTTTTTTCTTCAGCAGCTTTTCAATATCAGCCACCAAACGCTGGTCTGATGGGGCTACAAAACTCACCGCCAGGCCAGAGGCACCTGCGCGCCCTGTGCGGCCAATGCGGTGCACATAGTCTTCAGCGCCAAACGGAATGTCAAAGTTAAACACAGCAGGCACGTCTTTGATGTCCAGCCCACGTGCGGCTACGTCGGTACAGATCAGTAAATCAACCTCGCCTTTTTTAAAAGCTTCCAGCGCTTTAAGGCGCTCGTCTTGGCTCTTGTCGCCGTGCAGCGCGTTGGTTCGCAAGCCCTCGCGCTCCAGGTTGCGGGCTAAGCGCGCGCAGCCTAGTTTACTGTTCACAAATACAAAAGCTTGGGTGATACCGCGCTGCTTGACGATTTGTGTCAGTGCGCGGCGCTTGTCGTCGGTGTCTATGTTGTAAAAATGCTGCTCTACGGTAGACGCGGTTTCGTTAGGGCGTGCGGTTTCAATCAACACCGGGTCTTGTAAATAGCTGGCCGCCAAACGCTTGATCTCCGGGCTAAAGGTAGCGCTAAATAAGAGCGTGGTGCGCTGTTTAGGCAAGAAGCTCAAAATACGCTGCAGATCAGGCAAAAAGCCAATGTCCAGCATGCGGTCGGCTTCGTCTAGCACCACATATTCCACTTGGTTCAGGGCGACGTTTTTAGCTTCAATATGGTCGAGCAAGCGTCCTGGTGTGGCCACTAAAATCTCAACG
>JANOSN010000633.1:0-2229 GCA_031415895.1 Polaromonas sp.
TGCGACGCGGTAGTGCAAAGCGCCTTTCGCAGCGCAGGCCAGCGCTGCTCGGCCTTGCGCCTGCTGTGCGTGCACGAGGCTATTGCTGACAACGTGATAGAGATGATTGCCGGCGCAGCGGCAGAGCTGGTGTGCGGCGACAGCGCGCTGCTAGCCACCGATGTACCACGCGTGATCGACGCTGACGCGTTTGCAGGCATATCGCAGCACATAGAACGTCTGCAACACCTTCAAAGCCTAAAAAACCAATCAAAACCCCTTGTAGTCCAAGCATTTACTACTCAAGCAGCTATTAATTTAATAGTACCCACCATGTTTGAAGTCACCTCAATACCGGATGTAAAAGCCGAGATCTTCGGCCCCGTGCTGCAAATCGTGCGTTACTCTGGTGAGCCGATGCAAGTCATCGAACAGATCAACGCGCTAGGCTACGGCCTGACCCTAGGCATTCAAACCCGCATCGACAGCCGCGCTGCGGCCCTTGCCAATGCAGCCCACATCGGCAACGTCTACATCAACCGCAACACCATCGGCGCAGTGGTCGGCGTGCAGCCCTTTGGCGGCGAAGGGCTGTCGGGCACAGGCCCCAAAGCCGGTGGGCCGCACTATTTGCTGCGCTTTTGCGCTGAGCAAACAATCACTGTCAACACCACGGCTGCTGGAGGCAACGCGGCTTTATTAACGAGTTAAACAACACGTTGTGTTGCGAGATACCGGCTTTGACTTACATGCCTTACCTTATCACGGTAGATAACACAGGAACTAAATCCTACTATGCAGTGCTTTACAAACCCTTCATGGAGTATTTATGCCATCTACATTACGTTCACCTGCGCGCACCAAGTTAGCAGTACAGCTTGGGCTGTGCGCTGTAGCCCTTCAGTGCGGCGCGGCATCAGCCAATGCGTTTGATTTCTTTGATTTTCGTTTTAAAGCGTCTGCAACCACCCAGTTTGCCGACAATTGCAACGGGCCGCAAACAGGCAATTTATTTAAAAATTCTGAGGTGGAGCCGTATATAGCGGCTAACCCACGCAACCCACTTAACTTAGTGGGTGTGTGGCACCAAGACCGTTGGTCTAACGGTGGCGCGCAGGGCATCGGCACCGGGGTGTCGTTTGACGGCGGCATAACTTGGAAGCAAACCTATCTGCCGTACTCCCGCTGCGCAGGTGGCACAGTAGCTAATGGCGGTGACTACAACCGCGCTTCTGACCCGTGGGTGAGTTTTTCACCTAACGGAGTTGTGCACCAAATGGCCTTGACGGTCAGTGGCGAGGCTTTTGAAACCAATGGCGTAAGCGCTATGCTGGCCACTCGGTCTACCGACGGCGGGCGCACTTGGAGCCCCACCACCACATTGATCCGCGACGCAGGTTCGCAATTTTTCAACGATAAAAATGCCATCACCGCCGACCCTACCGACTCGCGCTACGTCTACGCTGTTTGGGATCGCTTGGTTGACGTTGGCGGTGGCCCCACCTTGCTGGCCCGCAGCATAGACAATGGCAAGACTTGGGAACCCACTAAAACCATTTACGATCCGGGTCCTGCCACGCAAACCATTGGCAACCAAATTGTGGTGCTGCCTAACGGCATCGTGGTCAACCTGTTTACGCAGATTGACCAAAACACAGGGGCCTCGTTTTACGCCGTCATCCGCTCTACCGACAAAGGCCAAACGTGGTCGCCAGCCGTAAAAATTGCAGACGATATGGGCATCGGTGCTAAAGACCCTGAAAATGGCACCGCCATACGAGACGGCGCGGGCATTGGCTCTATTGCGGTAGGCAAAAAAGGCCAGCTGTATGTGACCTGGGCTGACGCGCGCTTTAGCGCGGGTGCGCGCGACGGCATTGCGTTTACCAGCTCGCAAGACGGCGGCCTAAGCTGGTCAGCGCCCGCGCAAATTAACCGCGAGCCTGGCGTACAAGCCTTCACACCGATCGTGCATGTGCGCCAAGACGGCACTATCGGCATTACCCATTATGACCTGCGCAGCAACACGCCCGACCCTGCTAACTTGCCCACCGACTACTGGCTGCTGCGCTCTAAAGACGGCGGTTCCACATGGCGCGAAACCCGCGTAACAGGTCCGTTTGATTTGTCCACAGCGCCCATAGCGCGTGGCTTATTCTTGGGCGACTACCAGGGCCTTACCAGCATCGGCCCCATTTTTGTGCCGTTTTATGTGCAGACCACGGGCGACCTGAATAACCGAAACGACGT
>JANOSN010000634.1:0-6810 GCA_031415895.1 Polaromonas sp.
GCAGAACGTAAATTACCTTGGTTGATGTCAACTTGAGTGCGACCCAAGCCATTTGCTACGCCAGGAAAATCTAACGCAATACGTGCAGGTGATTGAATCGTAAAACCTGTAGGCACCGCCGTCAAAGCCTGAGCTAAATCAACACGTACAACTTCAACCCCGCCTTGTATTGAGGCAGCTACTGATTCAATTGTATTTTGTGCATGCGCTACTAGCGCGCTCAAACTAAAGCTCGCTAAAGCCACCGCACGTTTAATGCTGTTTGAATATTGGAATGCGTGTCTCTTCATTTTGACCTCTCTTGTAGCTGCAAGTTAGCTTGGCGCTCAATCCACTCACCAGCTGCATCTTGCACAATCTCTCTCAACGCCACCTCGGTCTCACTGACCTTGGTAACTTTGCCGTAATTTTGACCTAAGTAGTTGCCTACCTTCACTTGGTACAACAGGTTATCCACCCGTACCAAAGCAACAGGTTTGCCAGCTGGCGACAAACTACCAACCAATGCCATTGAATCTAATGGAAAGGCCTCTAAAGGTTCTTTGCGACGGTTTAGCTCAGGCGCTACCAGCCCAGCATTTGCTGTGGCTTGGGTGGAATCACGTTTAAGAGCTTGGGTAAGTTTTTGGTTGCTAAAAGGCTCAATTGCCGCTTCCTGCTGGTATGGAGCAGGTGTAAACTTTTTAGGTTCTGGAATAGGGACCACGGAAGGCTTGGTAGCAGCGCGTTGATCCGTCATCCACTTTTGTAGGTCTTCCTGTTCACCAAATGAGCAAGCTGTTAAAGACAACACCACCAGACTGTATGCAAACAAGCGTTGCAACTTAACAATCATCATTTTTTAGCTCCCGGTGCCGCTACTTTGCGCTGGGCAGCGACTTCTTCTTGGTCAAGATAGCGGTAGGTTCTTGCTGTAGCTTCCATGGCTAAAGTGCCGTCTTTAGCAGGCGCTACTGAAAGATTATTCAAAGTGACAATACGCGATAAGTTTGCAATATCGGAGGCAAAAGACCCAATGTCATGGTATTTGCCAACCACGCGCATACTGATAGGTAATTCAGCGTAATATTCTTTCACGCTAACAGCACCGGGACGGAAGAAATCAAACAATAGACTCCGTCCTAATCCAGCTTGATTAATGTCCGACAACAAAGCGTCCATTTCTGCCTTGCTAGGTAACTGTTTTTCAAGTTGAGTCACGTATTGTGCGACTTGCTCTTTTTGCTTCTTCAATGCGTCTAAGTTAACCGCTTGCACCAATTTCTTTTTGTAATCTTCGCGCAAAGTTAGCTCTTTAGCTTGCTCAGCTTTTAGTTCTTCATCCGAGTTAGTTAACCACGCAAACCAAAGACCGGCAACAACCAGCGCCGTAACCAACAAACATAAGCCGTAGCGGGGAAGTGCTGGCCATGTCGAAGGGTCGTTTGGATTAAGACCAGAAAACTGAGCGGTGACGCTGTCTTTGAGCCCCGCAATATCGATATTAAATTTAGGAGTTTTCGCCATGGCTGCTCCTTACGCTTTCTTGGCTGCAGATGCAGCAACAGTTGGAGCCGGCACACCAGCAGAATTAGCAGCACTAGCAGCGTTTTCAGGCTTGATTAAATCAGTAGGTTTGCGCAATTTGGCGCGAATCGAAAAATTAGCCACCCTGCGTTGATCGCGTGGAGACAGCTGCACAGTAGTGGCAACAATTTCAACCAACTCAGGCTTAGTTAACCACACGCTGTTGTTGGCCAAATTTCTGAGTAATTCAGAAACACGTTCGTTGGACTGGGCTACACCCACTAACGCCACATTACCAGCCTCTTGCTTCATGGAATTGACGTACACGCCATCGGGCAGTTGTTTAACGATTTCGTTAAGCAAATGCACAGGCATATTGCGATCAGATTGCAAATCTTCCACGGCTTGTTGCCGCGCACGCAGTGCGGCAATCTCGTTTTGCAGCGTTGCAACGTCTTTAATTTGATTTTCTAAAGTTTTGATTTGACCTTGCAAAAAAGTATTTTTGCTTTGTTGGCTGGATATTTGTGCCTGATACCACACATACACTGCACCACAAATCAAACCACCTAACAGGGCAGCTATACCCAGTGATACGTAAAATGTATCTTTCCTGCGTTTACGGGCCGCCTCTCTGTGCGGTAAAAGGTTAATCAATATCACTGCAAAAACCTCCGCATTGCCAGGCCGCACGCACTCAGGTAGGAAGGTGCTTCACGGCGCATTTTCTTCTCGCGCACTGCAGAACCCATCTCCATGCCCTCAAATGGATTAATAACTTGGCATGGAAACGTGGTTTGTTGGGTAACTGCTTCGCTCAGACCGGGTAGTGACGACGAGCCACCAGCCAGCATGACGTAGTCGACGCGGTTGTACGGAGTACTGGTAAAGAAGAACTGCAATGCACGCGCTACTTCTTGCGATAGATTTTCTACAAATGGTTGAAGCACGCCGCTTTCGTAATCTTCAGGTAACTCGCCGCTGCGCTTTTTCGATTCGGCTTCTTCAGGAGAAAAACCATACTGGCGAACTATCAGCTGAGTTAGTTGAGCACCGCCGAAGGCTTGGTCGCGGTCGTACAAAACCTCATCGTTGCGAATAACCTGCATGCTGGTAGTCATTGCACCGACTTCAAACAATGCCACCATGGTGTCAACACCCTTGTTTGGCAAAGCCTCAATCAAACGGCCTGTAGCCAGCCTAGATGCATAAGATTCAACATCTACAACTACGGGCTTCAAACCAGCTGCCTCAGCCAAACCTTGACGGTCTTGAACTTTTTCTTTACGTGAAGCTGCTATTAATACATCCACATCACCAGCAGAGGCTGCGCTGGGGCCCACAACACAAAAGTCGAGGCTTACCTCATCCAGCGAGAAAGGTATATATTGGTTAGCTTCAGATTCAACCTGCAACTCTAGCTCGGCGTCCGACATGCCGCCGGGGAGTACGATCTTCTTGGTGATCACGGCCGATGCAGGCAGCGACATCGCTACGTTTTTGGTTTTGGTACCGCTTTTTTTCACCACACGGCGTACAGCCTCGGCTACTTCGTCGAATTTCTCGACGTTGCCATCGGTAATCCAGCCTTTTTCAAGTTGTTCAACCGCACAACGCTCCAAGACTAGCTCGCCGTCTTTTCCACGGCCCAGCTCCACCAGTTTGACGCTAGACGAACTGATGTCCAACCCAATCAAGGGCGCCGGTTGACGGCTAAAGAGTGATGTAAATGGAATCAAATTGAACTCCGCTGATGTCTTGAGGTGTTAAGGTTAAGCTAAAAATGTATGCTTATAAACTTAAGAAATTACTTCAATGCTATCAGTAAGCCCATTGAACTGCAACGATTTTTTCCTTTTTACTGGTTTCAGAGCGTTGTCAAAATCCCACGCTTTATTCTGCTTCAAACTGTAAACATTTTCACTATCGTGTGAAATTCTTATCTGCGATTACTCTTAGTTGCTAATTAACGACAACAGGCTCTATACCTTTTCCCGTCAGAGTCAGATGCCATTTCTATAATGCATTAAAGCGCTGCCAAACTTTATAGCGCCCTCAGCCTACTATTTAATTCATGCCCGACATCGACACCCCAAAGACCCCCTCTTCCAAGCATGCCAAGCTAGGTCGATCCTGGTTAAGCTTTGCTCTCAAAGCAGTGGCAGGCTTGGTTGGCCTGGGCGTTGCTATCGCCGTAGCTGGTGCTATGGTCATTGCTACCGCTTTGGCGGTGGCTTACCCTAACTTGCCAGATATCTCGGATCTGTCAGATTACAGGCCCAAACTGCCTTTGCGTGTTTTTTCTGCAGATGGCGCACTCTTAGGTGAGTTCGGCGAAGAGCGGCGCAACCTCACTCCGCTCAAAGATATTCCTCGCGTCATGATCAATGCCTTGCTGGCTATTGAAGACGCTGATTTTTATGAGCACAGCGGTATTTCGTACCGGGCTTTTGCCAGGGCGGCACTGGCTAACTTGAAAAACGCCAAAAGCCAAGGCGGCTCGACCATCACCATGCAGGTAGCTAAAAACGTCTACCTTTCATCTGACAAAAACTATATGCGCAAGATTTATGAAATCTTGCTCACCTTCAAATTGGAGCACATGCTCACCAAGGATCAGATTCTTGAAATCTACATGAATCAGATTTTTTTGGGTAATCGTGCTTATGGTTTTTCTGCTGCCAGTGATGCCTACTTCGGTAAGCCCTTAAAAGATGTCACCGTGGCCCAGGCGGCCATGCTGGCAGGCTTACCAAAAGCCCCTTCTGCGTTCAACCCATTGGTTAACCCCACGCGCGCACGGGTGCGCCAGCAATACATCATCGAACGTATGCTGGACAACAGCTTCATCACGGCTGAGCAGGCAGCCGCTGCAAAAGTCGAAGATATTAAGCTTAAAACCACCCCCGATATCACTCGAGTACACGCCGAATACGTGGCCGAAACCGTGCGCCAGTTGATCTATAGCCAATATGGTGAAGACGCTTATACGCGCGGCCTAAACGTCTACACCACCTTGCGCAGCGCTGAGCAGCAAGCAGCCTACCGTGCCCTGCGTAAGGGCATTATGGATTTCGAGCGGCGTCAGCCTTATCGCGGACCAGAAAAGTTTTTTGACATCCCTACCGATACCCGTGAAGCCGAGGAAGCGGTAGATGAGGCCTTAACTGAGTTTCCTGATAACGACGACATTAAAGCTGCTGTAGTCATGCAAGCCAATGCGCGCAAAGTGACGGCTTTGCGCCAAAACGGTGAAGTGGTGGAGGTGGCAGGTGATGGGCTGCGCGCCGCCCAATCTGGCCTTTCAGACAAAGCTGCCCCCACCATCAAAATTCGCCGTGGGGCGCTTATCCGAGTCAGCAAAAACGCCAAAGGCACATGGGACATGACCCAACTGCCTGAAGTCGAAGGTGCTTTTATAGCCCTTGACCCACGCGATGGCTCGGTACGCGCTTTGGTTGGCGGCTTTGACTACGCCAAAAATAAGTTTAACCACGTCACCCAAGCGTGGCGTCAGCCAGGTTCGAGCTTTAAACCTTTTGTGTACTCAGCTGCATTAGAAAAAGGTTTGTCACCTGCCACCGTCATCAACGACTCGCCATTGTTCTTTGACTCAGGTGTGACGGGCGGTCAACCATGGGAACCTAAGAACTACGACGGCACTTTTGATGGCCCCATGTCGATGCGGCGTGGTTTAGCCAAATCCAAAAACATGGTGTCTATCCGTATTTTGCAGTCGGTTGGGGCCAAAGAGACGCAAGATTGGATCACCAATTTTGGCTTTGATGCTGAGCGCCACCCACCCTACTTGACGATGGCCTTGGGTGCGGGCGCGGTCACTCCCATGCAAATGGCTACAGCCTATTCAGTATTTGCTAACGGTGGCTACCGCGTGAACCCTTGGATGGTGGCCAAAATCACTGACCAAAAAGGGAAGGTGCTTTTAGACTTTACCCCTGCGCTGCGCAACGAAAGCACGCGCGGTATTGACGCACGCAACGCTTTTGTAATGAGCAGCTTGTTGCAAGAAGTGACGCGATCTGGCACGGCGGCCAGCGCATCAAAGCTGCTCAAGCGTTCTGATATTTACGGCAAAACAGGTACTACTAACGATTCTATCGATGCTTGGTTTGCAGGTTATCAACACACTGTGGCAGCGGTCACCTGGATAGGTTATGACACGCCGCGCAAGCTAGGCGACAGAGAGTCAGGTGGCGGTTTGAGCTTACCCGTTTGGATTACTTTTATGGAAACCGCATTAAAAGGCGTACCTGTCGTGGAGCCTCGGGTGCCAGAAGGCGTTATCAGCATTGGCGGTGAATGGTATTACGAGGAATATGGCTTTGGTGCAGGTGTGCGTAGCCTAGGCTTAGAAGATAGACCTGCTGCTGCACCCGCGCCCACGGAGGGGGCACAAGATCAGCAGCCCTCAGCGCCAGAAGAAAAGAAAAGTATCTTAGATTTGTTTAAAGGCTAAGCTGCTGCGGTAAATGTGCCGCTAGGGTTAGCTAGGCTTGGCTAAAACTCAAGGTCTGTCCAGCTTGCTCACTCGTATAACGGCTCAGGTCTGCAAAAAATTCAGACTGATCGCGGGTATTGCGCCAAAGCCCGTCGTATTTGTAGTGAAACCCACCTGCGCGGGCCGCCATCCAGACCTCATGCAAGGGTTTTTGCAAGTTGATGATAATTTGGCTGCGGTTGGCAAACGTCAAGGTGATCATGCCGCCTACGCGTTGATTATCAATGTCAGCATCAGTTTCGTCATTGATGCGGTCGCAATCAGCTTCTACATTGCGCAGCAACGCCTCGGCATGGTCAGAATATTCTAAATCGGTCATAGCAGCACAATTACAATCAAGGTATGGGTATCAACAACACTATTGTAGGCAGACTCGGTTTAGGTCACATTCAACGGCCTACTTTACTTACGCTAGCTGCGGGCATATGTGCTTTGTTCTTAGTGTCTGGCTGCGGTCAAAAAGGCGGTCTTTATCTGCCCACTGACCCTGCCGCACGCAACCGCGCTACGTTGCCGCAAACCGTTTCTCCTATCCCCGGCAGCTCCAATGCAGGCACTGCAACTATCACTCCACCGGCAGCTCCCGCATCTGGTGCACTGTAATTTTTATATGACACAAGCACTTCCAGGCCAACCCTTTGTAGCCTACCAAAATCAGCAACTGCACATTGAAAGCGTAGCCGCAGCGGCTTTAGCCCAGCAGCATGGTACACCGCTGTTTGTCTATTCCAAAGCTTCCATGCTCCATGCTCTAGCGGCCTACCAGCGCGGCTTTGCAGGGCGCA
>JANOSN010000635.1:0-2079 GCA_031415895.1 Polaromonas sp.
ATTTTCGTTTTGGCGCACAGCGTGCGGGGGACTATGCTTTTTTAGACACCGCAGGCGAGCGCCAAGGATTTGACGTGGCGCGCATGCAAAGCTACGAGGTGCATGGCCTGCGCGTGTCTAGCTCGGCCGTGCGTGAGGCGCTGGCCCATGGGCGCATGGCAGACGCGGCTAAATTGCTGGGCCGACCCTACAGCATCAGCGGGCATGTCGTGCATGGCCGCAAGCTGGGGCGCGAGCTGGGTATTTCTAAGGCTTACCCCGAAGGTTTTCGCACGCTTAATTTACGCTTTTCGTCGCGCACGCATGCATGGAAGCCTGCTGCCAGCGGCATCTTTGCGGTGCTGGTGCATGGCCTGGGTGACCAAGCCTTGCAAGGCGTCGCTAATTTAGGCGTCCGCCCCTCGCTAGACCCTAGTGACGTTAACGGCGGGCGGGTGCTGCTAGAGACGCATTGCCTAGACTGGCCAGACGGGCTGGGGCTGGACGCAGGCTACGGTAAAATCATTCGTGTGGAACTGCTACATAAACTGCACGACGAGCTTAGCTATGACGGTCTGGATGCCTTAACCCAAGGTATAGCCAAAGACTGCGATAACGCACGTGCTTTTTTTGCATCCCAGTCGATACAGCGAATTTGAAGGGGCGAAGGCTCCACCTTCCCTGCCCCACCCATACCCCTAGATAATGCTTTGCCTTGCAAAGCAACCCGTTTCGGCCACCATCGCTTGTAATGCAGGCCACCCAATTTCAAGAGTACGCACATGACAGACCTAGCTACTGATTACCGCAAAACCCTTAACCTGCCTGACACCCCCTTCCCCATGCGGGGCGATCTGCCCAAGCGCGAACCTGGATGGGCCAAAGAGTGGGACGACAAAGGCATCTACAAAATCTTGCGTGATGCACGCGTTGGTGCGCCCAAGTTTATTTTGCACGACGGCCCACCGTACGCCAACGGGCAGATCCACATTGGTCACGCCGTCAATAAAGTGTTGAAAGACATGATCGTTAAAGCACGCCAGCTGGAAGGCTTTGACGCGCAGTACATTCCCGGTTGGGACTGTCACGGCCTTCCTATCGAGAACGCAATTGAGAAGTTGCACGGTCGCAACTTGCCCCGTGATGAAATGCAATCCAAGAGCCGTGCCTTTGCCACTGAGCAAATCGCCGGGCAAATGGCTGACTTCAAGCGCTTGGGTGTGCTGGGCCTGTGGGACAAGCCCTACCGCACGATGGACTTTGCCACCGAGGCCAATGAAATTCGCGCTTTCAAGCGCGTGATGGAGCGCGGCTTTGTGTACCGAGGTTTAAAACCCGTGTACTGGTGCTTTGACTGCGGCAGCTCGTTGGCTGAGTTTGAGATTGAATACCAAGATAAAAAATCTTCCACGCTAGACGTGGGTTTTTTATGCGCTGAGCCTGATAAATTATCAGCAGCGTTTGGCGGCGTAAAGATCGACAAAGAAGCCTTCGTCGTCATCTGGACCACCACTGCTTGGACAATTCCTGCCAACCAAGCGCTCAACCTGAACCCTGAGCTGACCTACGCGCTGGTTGACACCGAGCGCGGCCTGCTGGTGCTGGCCGCCTCCCTGGTCGAAAAGTGCATGCTGCGCTACAGCCTGAGCGGCACCGTGCTGGCCACGGTCAAGGGCGAAAAGCTCGACGGCCTGAACTTCCAGCACCCGCTGTATGACGTGCAGGACGCCAACGGCGTCGCCGGCTACCAGCGCCTGGCCCCCGTCTACCTAGCCGACTACGCCACCGCAGACGACGGCACGGGTATCGTGCATTCGTCGCCTGCCTATGGCGTGGACGACTTCAACTCGTGTGTGTCGCACGGCATGGCCTATGACGACATCCTCAACCCGGTGCAGGGCAACGGCAGCTACGAGCCGACCCTGGCCTTGTTTGGCGGGCTCAACATCTGGAAGGCCGCACCCCTGGTCATTGAGACGCTCAAGACCGCCGGGCGCCTGTTTGCTACCGAAACCATCACCCACAGCTACCCGCATTGCTGGCGCCACAAAACGCCGGTGATCTACCGGGCGGCCGCCCAGTGGTTTGTGCGCATGGACG
>JANOSN010000636.1:0-2070 GCA_031415895.1 Polaromonas sp.
GTGTTTTTTCACATACGGGCAGCCGGGGTTGACCCATTCCAGCACCACGGTTTTGCCTTTAAAGTCAGCCAGGCTCACGGTTTTGCCAGAGGCATCTTTGGCGGTAAATTCAGGCGCTTTTTGGCCTACGGTGGCAGCGGCAAAGGCGGGCGTTGCCCATGTGATTGCGGCGGCAGTGGCAGCCAAGGCGACAGGGGTTATAACGAAGCGGCGACGTTGCATACAAACTCCTTGGCAAAGGTGACAGAAAGACTGCGCTGAGAAATACTGCACTACAGTTTAGCAATCGCCGCGCGTACTTCGGCATGATTCAAAATTTCCGACATCACCACAGGGGCACTGCCGGGCTTGTACAGCACGTATACGGGCACGCCTTGGCGGCCTAGCGCGGCCAAGGCTTGGGTGATAGCCGGATCGCGGCGCGTCCAGTCGGCACGCAGCAGCTGCACTTTTTTACTATTGAAATCGGCCAGCACGTCAGCGTTGTTGAGCGTAGTTTTTTTATTCAACTGACAGGTCACGCACCACGCAGCGGTAAAGTCGACAAACACTGGCTGCCCATTGGCCAGCAGCTGGTCTACCTTGCCCGGCTCCCACGCTTGCCAGCCATTGGCGCTTTGTGGCGATGCAGCCTGCGCACTGCCTGCAACTGCACCTTCAGATGCATTTTGGGTAATAAAACTGCCTGTAGTCCAAGTAAACACTGCTAGAGCAGCTATAGAAATTATAGTAACTGTCCATTTGCTGCGCCCCCGCAGGCTAAAGCCCCACACCAGCATGCTGATGCCTACCAACAGCATCAGCAGCGCACCCGCACCGTCCACACCGCTTTGCTGGCCCAGCACCCACACCAGCCACACCACAGTGGCAAACATAGGAAAAGCCATGACTTTTTTGAACACGTCCATCCACGCACCGGGGCGCGGCAGCCAGCGTGCCACCGCCGGCGTGATGCTGGCCAACAAATAAGGCAGCGCCATGCCGATGCCTAAAAATGCAAAGATCGACAGCGCCTGCCACGCAGGCAAGCCCAGTGCAAAACCTAGCGACGCACCCATGAAAGGCGCGGTGCAGGGCGACGCAATAGCCACGGCCAACACACCCGATAAAAACGCATCAATCTGCGGATTTTTTGCCTGCAGCGTAGCAATGCTGGACGGCAGTACATTGGCAAATTCAAACACGCCCATCAAGTTCAAGCCAATCAAAGTAAACAGTACTGCCAGCACCGCCACCACTGCGGGCGACTGCAACTGAAAGCCCCAGCCCAGCGCCTCGCCCCCTGCGCGCAGCGCCAGCATCAGGCCGCCCAGCGCCACAAAGCTGAGCACCACGCCCACGGTGTAGGCCACGCCGTTGCTCACCATGGACGACTTGCCGCCCACGGTCTCGCCACCCGTGCGGCTGGACAAATGCGCCTGCTGGGTAAAGCCCATCACCTTGATCGCCAGCACCGGGAACACGCAGGGCATTAAATTCAAAATCATGCCACCAATCAACGCGAGCAACAAAGCTGGTAGAAAGCTCATCGCGTCACTGCTGCTCAAGGGCTGACCCGAAGCATTGACAGGCGCTTGTTGGCTGGCGGCGTTAGCTTTGAGCGCAGCGGCCAGCTCGGGCGGCACTTGCGCAGGGGGCGCTACCTTGGGCCAGTCGCCTAGCACGGCCGATTGCGCACGGTAAGCCTCTTGACCGTCCTCGGTGGCTAACACCACCACCATATCTCGCGGGCTGGCGCTGCGCTGGGCAGACAGTGGCATTTGCGCCGTCCACATCACGCCTTGCCAGCTTTGCACTGCATCGCTGCCCCAGGTTGCAGCGTTGTGCAGCACCTCAGCTGTTTCAGGATAAAGCGCTAAGGTTTTGCCACGCAGTGCCACAGGCAGATTGTGAATACTGAACTCTAGCTTGTCACCCGATGTGCTTGTGACGATGCGCGCGGTGCTTTTGCCCACATCTAAATTGGGCACACTCACCGGGCTGGCAGCCTTGGCCGCTGCAAATGCAGACGCACTCAACGCAGTCGACCCCTTGACTGGAATCTTCAACGCAAACTCGCCCTCCTCAGGA
>JANOSN010000637.1:0-1476 GCA_031415895.1 Polaromonas sp.
GCTGAGGCACTGGGTGGGGCGGCTTGCGCCAGGCTGGCCCCAAGTTGCGCTTGGCACCGCACCAGCGGGTGTGCACAACGGATGGAAGGCGTTGGATGGCTTGGCTCCCCTGCGATGGCGTTTTACCTAAGCGCTGGGGTCTCATCTATGCGCCATGCAGTGCCCCACACAGCTTTGCCAGTGCCCGCGCGGATATGGGCAGCCCTGGACCATCTTTGCTTGGGGCCCCCACCCGCCCGGTGCGCTGGGCGCTGCGCAAGGGCGTGGCGGTGCTTGATGGCGGCACCGCCCGCGCGCAGCTTGGACGGTGTGGCGAGCATGCTGGCAGCGCACTTGCATGGTAGGCGCATTTGCTACATATTTAGTAGCTGTTTGCGCAATATTTTATTGGGCTACAGCCTTATTCTGTACTATTCACCCGCCATGAATAGCCCTTAGCCGCTGTATGTCTTATAGGCGTGGCAAACGGCAAACGAGTGTTGCCCTGCGGCCTATTGACTGGCGATGGCGCCCTAGGTGGTGCGCATGTGCTGGCGATGCCGGGCTAAAGTGTCTTGGCCCAGCGTTGACGACCTCCCCGGTGTCTGACCACGGCCAAAACAGGAACGCGACTGCAGTTGCTCGGCGGGTACTTGCGCAAGACGCGAGCCTCACCCTCGGCGTTTGACCTTTTTTGCGCTCCTTGTGTTGTATGCGCGATGGCATTTCATAGTGTTCATGCACCTTACCAGCTGCGGGATCGTGCCGCGCAGGCAGCTTACTCACTACACATTTAATAGCTGCTTACGAAATACTCTATTGGGCTGCAGCCTGATTCATCTCTGAAATCTAGTCGCCCACGGCATCTGTGGCACTGTAGGCATCGCGCTTTTGTACCCTAGGGTTCTACCGGCTTGTTTGTGGAGGCAACGCCCACGATGGCTCGCTTGCGTTGCACAGCCAGCCACGCTCGCAGGTGGGTTGTCAGTGGGGCACGGTGCAGGCCGAGCTTGCGCTGACCGACTGCAAGCCGTTGGGCGAGGTGGCTGGGCTCAGCGGATGCAGATGGACACTGCACATGCGCCACACTGCACATGGCCACACCTCTCAGCCAGGCGGCAACGTGTGGGTAGAGCGCGGGTTCCTGCCTGCTGCAGGCTATGGCGCGTGCAGGCAGCGCCCGGCAAGCGATTTGGCCCAGCGCCGCAGCAAACAGGCCGGAGCTACCGCCTTGCAGCATGCCTATCAAACACTATGCAACAGGTTACTCAGAGATCACCGCAAAAAGCGTATAATATTTTATACATTATTATTTTATGAGTGAAGACAAAGAGATCAGTTGGGTAGGTTCCTCATATGACGACCTACTTGCGTTTCCCAGCGAGCCGCGCTCAGAGGCTGGTTTCCAGTTGGGCAAGGTGCAGGCTGGGCTTGAACCTACTGACTGGAAACCGTTTGACGAGGTGGGGGCTGGTACGAGGGAAATCCGCATCAAGG
>JANOSN010000638.1:0-2604 GCA_031415895.1 Polaromonas sp.
CCACGTGACCTCACCAGCCTGGCCGCTAGCAAAGCAGGCCCGTTTATGTCATCCCTGAACAACAGCCAAGGCCGCGCCAGCCTCGGCGCCCTCATGTCCACCAGCCAAACCGTCACATCACAGGTGTGCAACAGTGCAGTCACGCGTCGCAATAACCCATTGTGTTCAGACGCTTATGGCGCGGCGATGGTGGCAGTGGATGAAGTAAAGTAGTCTTTTAATTATCTTTTAGCCTTAAGTCTGTAGTAGTTACATTTTTATTGTCTGAATATGCCGATATCTACCCAGTTTGTGGGATGCACTTTTACATTACGCGTGATATGTTTCACAAATAATTACCAAAAGGAGCATTTCCATGCAATCAGCACACACAGCTAAACCGATGCGGCGTAACACAGTCGTTTCAGTTTCACTGGCCTTATTGTTAGGGTCCATGTTGGCCTCTTGCGGCGGCGGTGGAGGTGGGGGCGGTACCCCTATAGTGACCCCACCCAACTTATTTACTAATCCGTCCAACAACGCCCTAGCTGACGCAGAAGCCACTTTCAGTGGCAGCGACGTAGGAGGCTCAGGCGGCCTAGGTGGCTCTAGCGGCGACGCTGGGGCTGATGGCACTGCTGGCGATGGTGGTGCTATTCGCCGCGCTACTGTGGTGCTTACCTGCGGCGCAGGCGGCGGCACGCAACATACCGGTACCACCGACGATAACGGCCGCTACCTTATCAAGCTCAGTCGTGCAACTTGCCAAGCACCTTACTTGGTGCGCGTGATTGATGTAGGCGGCAACGTGTATGCATCGCTAGGTGCCGAAACGCCCGAGGCAGCCAAAACCACACGTATCAACATCACCCCTTTGACAGACAAAATCGTGTCTGATGTAGTTGAGCCCTTGCGCTTAGGCGGCACCGCCCAAAGCTTTACGGCAGCATCTATCACGGCATCTATTTCTGGCGGCTCGTTTACCAGCGTGCTCAGCGCGGCTAAAGCCAATTTAGTAGCCTCTATTGCTCCCAGCCTTACCTCATTAGGTGTTACTAACACCACTGCTTTTGACCCCATTAAGTCAACCTATAACTATGACGGCACTGGCATTGATGCAGTGCTTGAGTCCATATCACACACCCGCGACCCGCAAACTGGCCGCACCATCTTGCGCCCCAAACTAGTGTCTTTGGGAACAGATGTGGTGCCCACAGTGGCCGAGCTTTCTGCAGCTAATCCGCTGACCCCTGAAAATTTGAACACACCCACCAGCCCCAGCTTGAACTTTAGCAAACTGGGTGCGTGGGTTGACAAAATTAACTCATGCCTTGCCGCCGTGCCTGGTAGCGCAGCTGGCAATCAATGCGATGGCGATAAAGAAATTGCAAGTGACTTCAAGCAAAGTTCTTACGATTTTGAAGCCAATTTCTCTACTTTGCTCAGCGAGGCTAGCTGCCCGGGCGGTGGCTCACGATGCCACATTCAAGGCAGCACATTCCGCAACCCGGTGCTTTTATTTACTGGCAAGTATGCCGACTCTACCGCTACATTTAATGATTTGGCAGTTGTCGAAGTGACTATCAAACAGCCCCGC
Organism: Polaromonas sp.; assembly: GCA_031415895.1. Lineage (GTDB taxonomy): Bacteria > Pseudomonadota > Gammaproteobacteria > Burkholderiales > Burkholderiaceae_C > JAAFIP01. The sequence continues at coordinate 1,577 of JANOSN010000638.1, forward strand.
ATCGGCAATGCATACGGCGAAGCGTTTAACGGCGCGGTGGAATACACCAAAATTTTAATTTTCAAGCGTGACGATGTCACGGCGGGCCTAACAGCAGGTAACTGGGTACTTAAAGGCAATCAGCGTGATTACGATATTTCGATATCGCCACGCTATGAAAAGCAAACTCAAAATAACGTTTTACGCCAAGCCAATACTAATGCAACAGTAACGTTTGTGGTGACTGCACCTAACGGCTCCACATCGACGTTAACTGATAGGCCTAATGATCCAAGTTTTTACTCTAGTCGTTTACGCATCAATATCAACACCAAGAAATATGACGCAGTGTCTAAAACTATGGTCAATGCCAATATCCGTGCAGTAAAAGTAACAGGCCCAGGTCTGCCTGTAGCGGGCCTGGTGTTTGCGCCTAACGGTGCCAATGTATGCGGTGGCGATGGATCTTTGGGAATTCAAAACAACACGGGTACTATGCCTGCAGGCACAGCAACTTTTGTTGCTGTTAGCGCTGCAAACTCGTACCGTTTGGGTGCGGTATTGCAAAGCGATACAACGCAACAATTATGGTATATGGCCAATCCATCTGTTGGTAGGAATTTGAACAATTTAGCGGACTACTCTGGTTTGCCCGCATATGTGGTGTACCGATCAGATATTTTGCTAAACGATGGAACCAGTGTCACAGAGTATTCTCGCAATTTAGCACCAATCATGCCACCACAGCTTCTAAGCTCTGCCCAGTGGAATGAATTTACTCCGTCAAGTCAAGCGTTGGTTCAGAACACACAAGTTTTTGCACCTTTAAGCACAGCTAGTATTTCGTGGATAAATAACCCCAACGCGTCGTTTATTGATATCACGGGCTTATTTACCGAAGCCTTTACCAACGCATCATTAACAAACAGATTTTTATGGACGGGCAGTTCGCGTGTTAACGGCGCATCAGCACTTGGTGTGCGCCCTAGCAACCAAACTGTAGAGTTTCCTACTGATCCGCTCTGTACTTTTGGATCGCAGTATCCAGG
>JANOSN010000639.1:0-4114 GCA_031415895.1 Polaromonas sp.
GATGTGCTGCTCTGTCATAAACCAGCGCGGCTCATAGGCGCCTACGGGTATCAAGGCGATATCAAACCCACCGCCCAGCGCAGCCGTTTGCCGCGCGGAAAAGCGTTTTTGTGTATCCGTAAAGTCTTTGCTATAGCCCGCGTCGCCACCGTAGTACCAATGAAAATCTGCCCCCAACACCGCCCAGCCGCCCCACAGTGTGTGGTTGCGGTCACCTAAGCTGCGCGAAGACCAGTGTTGCAAAGGCGTTAAGTTAAATTCCACGCCTTTTACAGTCACGTTGTCCCACCAGTCTAGCTCTTTGACATGGGTGATACCTAGCGTATTAAACCAAGCTTTTTGACCCAACGGTACTATAAAAAGCGGAGCGCCACCCGCTTGCTGAGCAAGCGCGGTGACCGAGTCTGCATCCAAATGGTCGTAATGGTTGTGCGATATCAGCACCACATCAATCTTGGGTAAATCAGCCAGTGCCAAGCCCGGCGGTTGCGCGCGCTTAGGCCCTGCAAACTGCACTGGGGAGGCGCGCTGCGAAAAAATTGGGTCGGTCAACACGTTCAACCCGCTGGCCTGCACCAGCATGCTGCCATGGCCTATCCAGGTAATGGCTGGTTGCATTGCTGCCGGGGTGCCGCTCTGGCCATTGGCTAGCGCGTTGGCTTTGATAAACGCCAGATCGGCTTTCACTTGGGGCGTGGCCGTCTCGGGTGGCTTAGGTAAGCCAGCGCGTACGCGTTCAAACTGCCACTTAAAAAACGCTGCGCCGCCCTTGGTCACAGCGTCGGAGTAATTATTTTTAAAACCCTGGGCGGTGTGGTGCGGTTTAGCCGCGTTGTAGTACGGGTTGTCGGGCGTTGCGCAGCTTGCCAGTTGGGCCAGAGCGATCCATAAGCAGAGCTTAATGCTACAAATTTTATAGCTACTTGAGCAATAAATACTTGGACTACTGGCATATTTCATGGGTAAATGAACCTATTTAATCAAGCGTACCGCCACAATAGCCAGCCAGCCGAGTACAAAGTTCACCACCACCAAAGTGTGGATCAGCGCAGCAGTTTTGGCGGCCACCGGCCATTGCGCGGCAGCCACAGCGCGTTTGAATTTGCGAAAACCTGCAAAATAAATATGCCCAAAAATCAGCATCATCACTAGGCCAATCACCAGCATCAGGTTCCAGCCCAGTGGCACGCTGCCGCCCCCGCCTGTGACAGCGTTAGCAGCCTTGACAGCTTTGAACGTAGCCGTGTACAAATGCGCGCCGGTTGCAAACAGCACCACCACCGCTACGGCTACGATAGCAAAAAACCGTTGCCACACCTCGCCCATCAGCCGTGCGCGGGGCTGCGGCTCTAGCAGGCTAACCACCGCAGGGCGCAGCGCAAACAACATAAATGTCATGCCCCCCATCCACACAATGGCGCTAATCAGGTGAAGAAGTTTGGCAATGTCGTACATGGTGCGTTCCGGTTGAGGGCAAAGGGTTTAAAGGAGGCTGAAAGGTAAACTGCGCTGCCACCGCAACGCAACTCGCCACTATAAAGCCCCATGAATGCACTTTAAACAGGCTTGGTTTTTAACATTTTGTCGACAGCAAGGGGTTTCTACGTATAATCAGAGGCTTGGCTAAATTTGTCAATTTGTAACGCTGGTGTAACTCTGCATGAATAAGATGCCTGCTTCGCCAGACTCAAACGACGATTTAGATAATCAGTCAAACGAACCCGCTTTCAAGCGCTGGACAGCCGATGAGGCCCGCCAGTTGCACGAAAAGTCACCGTCAGTCTCCCCCTGGCGCGTGGTAGGGTGGCAAGTTATCGCGGGGGTGGTTATCGCGCTGTGCGCGTGGCTGCTCAGCGGTGATAGTGGTGTGGCAATGTCAGCGGGCTACGGCGCGCTGATTGTGATTCTTCCTGCTGCAGTGCTTGCGCGCGGCATGACGTCTCGGGTCACTGGCATAAATGCCGTGAGCGCAGCAATGGGCTTTATGGTGTGGGAGATGGTCAAAATTGGCCTGAGTGTGGCCATGTTTTTGGCTGCTCCTCAGTTAATACCAGGCTTAGATTGGCTGGTCATGCTGATAGCGGTCATATTGACGATGATGGTTTATGGGGTGGCGGCTGTGTATAAGCCTACACCTAAGAATAGTTGAAAACAAGTGATTTGAATTAGGTAAAAACAAGATGTCTGAAGCTGCACAAGGCCCCACATCCGGTGAATATATTGTTCACCACCTGACGCATTTGCAAAATAAAGCGCAGACAGAAGTTGTAGATTTTTCGGTCTTCAACATCGATTCGATTTTCTACAGCTTGGTGCTTGGTGTTTTAGGTTGCTTCTTGCTCTGGAAAGCCGCTAGCAAAGCCACCGCAGGTGTGCCAGGCCGTTTTCAAGCGGGTGTCGAGATTTTGGTTGAAATGGTCGAAAGCCAAGCCAAAGGTATCGTGCACAACGCACAAAGCCGCAAGCTGGTAGCGCCTTTGGCCCTCACAGTATTTGTCTGGATCTTTTTGATGAACGCCATGGACATGTTGCCGGTGGACTTGATTCCCTCCATTTGGCACATTGCAGGCCCCGCCATGGGTTTCAAGGACTACATGCGCGTTGTGCCTTCGGCTGACTTGTCCGTCACCATGGCCTTGGCCTTGGGTGTGCTGATTGTGTGCTTGGTGTACAACGTCAAAATCAAAGGTTTTGGCGGTTGGATGCATGAGCTGTTCAGTGCGCCGTTTGGCAGCCATCCATTGCTGTGGGTGCCCAACTTCTTAATGCAAATCATTGAATTTTTAGCCAAGACGGTATCGCACGGTATGCGACTGTTTGGCAACATGTATGCGGGCGAGTTGATATTCTTATTGATCGCTTTGCTAGGCGGTGGCTTTACATGGTCACTGGGCGGCTTTGGCCTGGCTGCGCTGCACATTGTTGCAGGTACCGCATGGTCTATTTTCCACATCTTGATTATTGTGCTGCAGGCTTTTGTGTTCATGATGCTGACGCTCGTGTATATCGGGCAAGCGCATGATTCGCACTAATTTTTAGTGCAACATCAAGATTGAAGTTTTTCGTTTAGTTTTCTTTAACCCTTCCCTTTCACTTTAGGAATCATCATGGAAGTTATTAGCTTTGTAGCATTGGCAGCAGGTTTGATCATCGGTTTGGGCGCTTTGGGCGCTTGTATCGGCATCGGCATCATGGGCTCCAAGTTCCTCGAATCTGCTGCACGTCAGCCAGAGTTGATGGGCGAGTTGCAGACCAAGATGTTCTTGTTGGCTGGTCTGATCGACGCTGCGTTCATTATCGGTACCGGTATTGCACTGTGGTTCGCTACTGCCAACCCATTCTTGGGTCAAATCGCCCGTTTGGCTGTTGCTAAGTAATTCCCGTCTTTGTGATGCGTGGCCTGCTTTGCTGTTCGCAGCGCGGTAGCCCACAAGTCCCATCACTTTTAAGGATGTTGACGTGAACATTAACGCCACCCTGATCATTCAATTGATCGTGTTCCTGATCTTGGTCTGGTTCACGATGACATTCGTCTGGCCACCCATTACCAAAGCACTCGATGAGCGCGCAGCCAAAATCGCCGACGGCCTAGCCGCTGCCGACAAGGCCAAGGCCGATCTCTCGTCCGCTAACAAGCGTGTCGAAGAAGAGCTGGCCAAAACGCGCACAGAGACCGCCTCTCGCCTGGCCGACGCTGAGCGTCGTGCACAAGCTATCGTCGAAGAGGCGAAAGCCAAAGCGACCGAAGAAGGCAACAAAATCATCGCCGCTGCAAAAGCTGATGCTGACCAACAAACCGTCAAAGCCCGCGAAACTCTGCGTGAGCAAGTCGCTGCCCTCGCCGTCAAAGGCGCCGAGCAGATCTTGCGCAAAGAAGTCAACGCTGGAGTGCATGCCGATTTGCTCGGCCGCCTCAAGGCTGAGCTGTAAGGACGCGCCATGGCTGAACTTGCTACTATCGCCCGCCCTTATGCCGAAGCCTTGTTCAAGGCAGCCAAGTCTGACTTGGCTGGCACTGCAGTGTGGCTGGATGCCGTAGCTGCTGTGGCTGCCAATCCGCAGCTGCAACAGTTTGCGGGTAACCCCAACGCCAGCGCCGCACAGGTGTTTGAGC
>JANOSN010000640.1:0-2904 GCA_031415895.1 Polaromonas sp.
AGCCCCCAAGTTGCCTTACAAGCTAGACGGTAACGTTTTGGACGCGGCAACACCCCGTATCAACCGCATTAGCACGGCGACTGCTGCCGTATGTCCGGGCGGCCCTGTCACTAACTAATGCGGTTAGTCAATCAAGTTTGCTGTGCGCGCCACTGGCTGTGGCTGGTGGCGTGCACATTCTTTTTAGCCACTGCAAAAGCGGCAGACACCCCCGCCAGCAGCTACAAATTGCAGCGCCTCATGGAGCAGTCGCGTGCATCCAGAGCAAGCACATTACCTGCAACAAACACGTCGTCTGTTGCGTTAGGCGCATCAATAACCGATGTGGCATCGCGCAGCCTGCCAGTGCCTGAGCATATGCAAGAGCGTATGCAAGAGCGTGCGCAGTTGTTAGCGCGCGGCGAGGCCGCACTGGTACGCAACGATACCGACTCTGCCCAGCTATCGTTTGAAAACGCAGCCGCCATACTGCATGCGGCCGACACCGAGATGGGCATTGTCCGCACCTACATGCAGCAAGGCCAGTACCGCCGCGCACTGGCTTTTGCTGCGCACACGGCAGGCTCTCACCCTGACGACCCACGCGGCAGTGCGCTGTACGCCTGGTTACTGCATTTGGGCGGACAGACCGCCATAGCCCAAAAGCTGCTGGCAGAAAATACCCATCGACGGCCTGCGCAGCCCTTGCTGTTGAAAGTGCAAAAGCAGTTGCAAAGCAATGAACTTATTGCCACCGGAGATTTGTTGGAAACCCCTGCACGCATGGCGCCTCAAGGCCCGCTCACGGGCTTGCCCAAGCGCGCGAGGGTCATAGCATCAGGCCTGCTAATTGACAACGGCAAACTGGCCATGGTGCCCACGGCTGCGCTGGGCAAGCGTTCGCAAGTGTGGGTGCGCAACGGTCTGGGGCAACTTGCACTAGCACAGCGAGACCCCCAGCGCAGTGACCGCGCCATGGCCGTGCTGGTTCTGCGCGCCAAGCTAGCCCAGCCAGATGCCCTGCTGCTAGCGCCTGGCGATGCTTTCCCTGGCAGCCCAGCTTTTGCTTTGGAATACCACGTTAGTGACCAGGCCCATGCCCAATGGCCTGTTTTGCACACCGGGTTTTTAGGCAGCATAGAGGCTAATTCAACCGCCCGCCCACTGGGTATTGCCCTGAGTCCTGGTTCACGCGGTGGCCCAGTGTTTGACGATGCTGGCCGATTGGTGGGTATGGCTATGGCAACGGCTACGGGTGCAATGGGCAAGCAGGGAAAAGCAGACCAATTGGCGTTGACCTCAGCCTTGCACAAACGCTTGGGCTCTGTCTTGGGAACCGTGGCTACTGGACAAAAACAGCGTGTGTCGGTGGATCAAATTTATGAATCTGCCTTGCGCAGCACAGTGCAAATTATTGCGGCATATTAAAGTTCAATCTACATCAAGCAACGATTGTCTAAATAGGCTTGAAGTCCAAGTATTTATTGCTCAAGCAGCTATGAAATTGATAGTACTTTTGTGTTTTTCAAATCATCAATATCTACATTAATAGCTCACAGCTTGATGACAAACCAAGGTCGCAACAACGTAATCTGCTTTATAAATACAAAGCCTGCATAGCTCCATACCAAAACTGAGCCTTCCACCGATGGGCTTCAGCGCAGCGGCAGTAGCAGTTGGCTGCCCACGACGATGAGGATTTGGTGAAAGATGCAAACTGGAAAGGCAGCTTGCGACAAGTTATGCCTAGCGGGATGGTCTGCATGGAGATGTTGCTTTGCAAAACCAAAAGCTACGTCCACCGCTTACCGGGCTACACAGCAACCACGCATAGCCAGCTAGAAAGAAAAGCCTTTCCGTTGAATGAATAGGTGGCGTCATCACAAGAATTGCACTTTGAATTTGATTCAATTTTTTGCACTTTATCGCCTATCTTTTTTGCACAGATTAAAGCTATTGACCAACAATTTACTGTATATAATTACATGCTAATTATATTAAATGGGTGTACAATTTAAATGCTGACTGTCATCGAAACCCCAATTTTTCGAAGCTATGCGACCAGTGTGTGGAGCCAGCTAGAAGTCGAAAAATTCATTGACTGGATTGCATGCAACCCTGATTGCGGTGATGTGATAGCTGGTGCAGGTGGTTTGCGCAAAGTGCGCTGGGGGCGCGCTGGTGTGGGCAAACGTGGTGGTGTACGGGTGATTTACTTCAACCGCACAACCCGAGGTGAGATTGTGTTGATCGTGGTGTACGCCAAAGCCAAGTTTGATAACTTGCCCACAGAAGTTTTACTGCAATGGAAACAGGAGTTTGACCATGGATAAAGAAACTGAAAAATTTGCAGCCGACGTGCTGGAGTCGATTCGCCAAATGAAGCGAGGCGAGGTGGGCCAAGCGCACACCCCAGAGCAAATTACCGCACGCCGTGGCAGGCCAGCAGGTAGCGTGGCTGCGGTGACCAAGTCGCCTGTCAAACTGCGGCTGGATCCAGACGTGCTGGCTGCGCTGCGCGCGACTGGTAAGGGTTGGCAGACACGGGTGAATGCACTGTTGCGTCAGGCTGTGGGGAGTGGCCAACTGAAATTGTGAAAAATATGTTTAATCAAAAAACTCTTCATCCATTTTTTTAATTTGGATAGTCTCTTCAACACGACAGCCTATGTCGTACCGAATCATCAATCTTGTCAAGAAATGTCCATCTATCAAAACAATGCGCTTGCTTAATAGTTCTGCAGTCTCTTTAGCTGCAGCCGAAAAACTAGATGTAGTTACAAAAAGCCCTTTGCTTGCTTTGAAACGGTCTAAGGAACCAAAAAAATCACGTATGTCGCCAGCTGACACTTTGTTATCGGAGTATCGCTTAGCTTGCACGTAAATTCGATCCAGCCCTAGCGCATCTTGATCAATAACTCCATC
>JANOSN010000641.1:0-11893 GCA_031415895.1 Polaromonas sp.
GATGAGTCCATCACGCATGACAACGAGCATTACGGTTTTGTTTCTTTGTCCCAACGCAGTGAAACCGGCGAGCGCCCTCAGGCGAGCGTCGTGTTTACGGTAGCGGGCAAAGAAGTCAAAGGCAGTTCGGACGGCAACGGCCCGGTCGACGCATCCCCGAAGGCCATCGAATCGCATGCCAAAAGCGGCGCAGAGATGGAGCTCTATTCGGTTAACGCCATAAGCGGAAACACAGAGAGTCAAGGGGAAGTGACGGTCAGGTTGCAAAACTCTGGACGTGTGGTCAACGGTGTCGGGGCTGACCCCGACATCGTTGTCGCATCTGCCAAGGCTTACATCAGCGCGCTGAACAAACTGCACAGCAAATCTGACCGGGTGGCTGCGCAGGGCTAAGCCTCAAGTTCTTTATGCCAAAGTCTGGAGCAAGGTGACTTGCTCTGGACTTTTTTTGTGCCGTTTAAATCTTGTTACCGACCCTAGGAATTTTTGATTCAAAATATCAAACAGCTTCTATTTAGATTTCACATAGCAAAGTTTGTATTTCGAGTTGCGGTAAGCGACCAATGCTGCAATGCCACATTTTTTCTCAATATAGGAAATTAAAAACCTCATTGTGAAAATACCTCGTAAGTTATTGATTTTATTGAAATTAGAATTACTCTTCTATAAGACATAAGTCTTGCAAAAGTCTTATAGAAGACTTATAGTTACTCCATCGGCTTTCGATTTTTAACTATTCCCTAAGGAGCTTCCTATGACTGCTAACTGGACCAACCAAACCCGCGAAGAGCAAATTGCAGCGATTGAAAAAGACTGGGCGACTAACCCACGCTGGAAGGGCATTAAGCGCGGCTACAGCGCGGCTGATGTGGTTAAGCTGCGTGGTTCAGTCAAAGTAGAGCACACGCACGCACAGCGCGGCGCAGAAAAGCTGTGGAACCTGATCAATACTGAGCCGTTTGTGAACAGCTTAGGCGCGATGACCGGCAACCAAGCTATGCAGCAAGTTAAAGCGGGCTTGAAGGCTATCTATTTGTCTGGCTGGCAAGTCGCTGGCGACGCTAACAGCAATGGCGAAATGTACCCTGACCAGTCGCTGTACAGCGTGGACAGCGTGCCAAAAGTTGTCAAAAAAATCAACGCTACCTTTACCCGTGCAGACCAAATCCAGTGGGCCGAAGGCAAGGGCCCAGGCGACGCTGGCTACATGGACTACTTTGCACCTATCGTGGCCGATGCTGAAGCTGGCTTTGGCGGTGTGTTGAACGCGTTTGAGCTAATGAAGGCCATGATCGAAGCGGGCGCTGCAGGCGTGCACTTTGAAGACCAATTGGCTGCTGCCAAAAAATGCGGCCACATGGGTGGCAAAGTATTGGTGCCAACCCGCGAAGCTGTTAGCAAACTAGTGGCAGCCCGTTTGGCCGCCGACGTGATGGGCACGCCCACCATCTTGCTAGCCCGCACCGACGCAGAAGCTGCTGACCTAGTGACCAGCGACGTGGACGATAACGACAAGCCATTCATGACCGGTGAGCGCACCATCGAAGGCTTTTACCGCAGCCGCAACGGTGTAGAGCAAGCCATCAGCCGCGGCCTGGCCTACGCTGAGTATGCCGACTTGATCTGGTGCGAAACTGGCACGCCTGACCTGGCTTTTGCCAAGCAGTTTGCTGATGCGATTCACGCTAAGTTCCCAGGCAAGTTGTTGTCATACAACTGCTCACCATCGTTCAACTGGAAGAAGAACCTGGACGACGCCACCATTGCCAAGTTCCAGCGCGAACTCGGCGCCATGGGCTACAAGTTCCAGTTCATCACACTGGCTGGCTTCCACGCGCTGAACTACGGCATGTTTGACTTGGCCTACGGCTATGCGCGCAACAACATGAGCGCATTCGTAGAGTTGCAAGAAAAAGAGTTTGCAGCGGCTTCACGCGGCTTTACCGCTGTGAAGCACCAGCGTGAAGTGGGCACCGGTTATTTTGACTCAGTCACCACCACGATTGAAGCCAACGCATCGACCGCCGCACTGAAAGGCTCGACAGAAGACGAGCAGTTCTTTGACAAGAAGCATGCTTAATTGAAGCTTAAAGCACTCGCAAAAGCCCGCAGAGTAATCTGCGGGCTTTTTTTATTTTGTAGTTAAGCGGCAGCCATCGTAAGGCTTACCGATTCATTTACGGTTTCGAGTTGCGGCTGGATTTAAGTCAGTAAATTTAGTCCTGCTGTCCTACAAAAAAATTAACGCAGTGTGAATACAATGATTTTGCATGGGCAAAAGGTATTTAAGTTTTGCTCACTGCTGTGCTGTTATCGATGGGTTTTCAAACGCGGCTTAGGCCGCGTTTTTTTATCTGTTGCAGAGTCCAAGTTACTGCGCGAGGTGCTTTGAATGTGCTTTGAATTAACCTCCACACAAGACTAAAACTAAAGCTGCAAACTATCCGCCTTATGGTCAACGCTTCCACGTTCACTCTAGCTTGCCTGATTATTGGCACTTTGCTGATTGCCAAGACGTTAGCAGGCTCTTTCATCTCTCGGTTACCTGTTAGTGCGGCTATGGTTTATCTGGTGGCAGGGATAGCACTGGGACCATCAGGGTTTGGTTTGTGGCAGCTTGATGTGGTGCGCGATGGCGTTTTGCTAGAGCGCCTGACTGAAGTGGCAGTACTCATTTCATTGTTCACCGCAGGGATGAAAATGGAGCTTCCATTTAAAGACGTACGCTGGCGTATACCGCTACGGCTAGCCAGCGTATCTATGCTGATAACCGTGGTACTTATTACGGTCATTGGTGTGGTGGGTCTGGGGCTATCGCTAGGTGCTGCTGTTTTGCTAGGCGCTATTTTGGCCCCCACCGACCCGGTACTAGCGTCTGATGTGCAGCTAGAGCATCCTGGTGATCGCGATCGACTGCGATTGGGGCTTACCGGCGAAGGCGGCTTAAATGATGGCACAGCGTTCCCCTTTGTGATGCTGGGCCTGGGCCTGCTAGGTTTGCACCCGCTAGGTGAAGGCGGGTGGCGGTGGTGGTCGGTCGATGTGCTTTGGGCGGTCGTTGGCGGTTTAAGTCTGGGTTATCTGATGGGTGTTCTGACTAGCCGTGCAGTGCTGTATTTGCGTGTTCACCACCGTGCGGCTTTGGGTTCAGATGAGTTTATCGCCCTAGGCTTGATTGCCTTGACCTACGGCTTGTCGCTGCTCTCGTTGACCTATGGATTTTTAGCTGTGTTTGCTGCTGGGCTGGCCCTGCGACGGTCTGGCATGCCCATTTCAAAAAAAGCTGATTCAGACAATGCGCAGCTGACCAATAGCGATAAAAAGGCAACTGGTTCTAATGCCCCTGAGCATTTAATGCGGGAAGTTGAGCGTTTCAACACCCAATTAGAAAGTATTGCTGAAATTGCCATTGTCATGGTGTTGGGGGTGTTGTTGGCGTCTGTTCAATTCCGCTTTGAGGTGCTGTGGTTTGTGCCACTATTGTTTTTGGTGGTTCGTCCAGTGTCTGTCTATGTAGGTTTGCTAGGAGTCGACGTCAGAGCGTCGCAACGCCGCCTCATGGCTTGGCTGGGCATTCGGGGAATCGGCTCACTTTACTATTTGTTGTACGCCATCAATCACAAGATTGAGCCTGCATTAGCGCAGCAATTGTTGTCAATCACTACGGCAGTCGTAGTCGCTTCGATTTTTCTGCATGGCTTATCAGTAACGCCTCTGCTGCGGTGGTATGAAAAAAGAAAAAGAGTGCGCAGTTTGGATAAGACATAGGCGTCAGACTGTAGCGGGCAGCACCACCTTAACTTCTAACCCGGGTGACGCATTGCGCACCGTCATGCTGCCGCCATGCGCCTGCGCTACCAGCTTGCACAGGTACAGGCCCAGGCCTACGCCGCCGGTTGCGCGCTCGCGTGCGGCGTCGGGGCGGTAGAAGGGTTCGGCCAAATGGGGCAGGGCGGCCGGGTCTACGCCGGGGCCGTGGTCGCGCACGGTGATGCATACGCCGCCGTCTGGCGTGCGCTGCAGGCTAACCAGCACGGCTTGGAGCTGAGTGCCATCGATGGCGGTGTTGTGGCGCAGTGCGTTGTCTATCAGGCTGCGCAGCAGCAGGCGCATGCGGGTGCGGTCTAGCGCTAGTGCGGGCAGGTCGGGTGCTAGGGTTTGCGTCACGCTGGGGCCATCGGGCAGGCTGCTAACTACCTCGCGCACCACTTCATTCACTAGTTCAGCTAAATCAGTTGGCTCGCGCTGCAGCGCTGCGTGCGGGCTGGCTAGGCGTTCGCTCTCTAGCAGGTCGGTGACCAGGTCGCGCATCAGGGCCAGGTCGCGTAGCAGGGCCTCGCGGTTGGGCTGCACATCTGTGGTTTCGGGTAGCAGTTCGGTGTTAAGCCGCGCACGGGTCAGCGGGCTGCGCAGCTCGTGGCTAATGGCCAGCAGCAGGGCGCGTTTGGCGTCTAGCATTTGCCCAATGTCTGCGCCCATAGTGTTGATGGTGGCGGCCAGCTGGCCCAGTTCATCAGGGCTTTTGGGGCGACGCACGGGGATGGACTGCGCAAAATTACCACCGCCAAAGCGTTGCGCCCCAGCGCGTATGTCGTCTAGCGGGCGCAGCAGGTAGCGCACGTACATATAGGCCAGCAGCGTTAGCAGCAGCAGCGAGGCCAGTGCAATACCAATCATGCGTGGCCTGCGTTCAAAGGCGTCATCGTTCAGGCCAAACTCTATGGTGTGGCCGTCTGCCGTGGTGCGTTTGGCCAGGCTGCGCCAGTCTTTGTCGCCACCCCAGCGCTCGCGGTGCCATGCGTCGTCGTTGCTGTTGGCGTTGCTGTAGTTGTTGTGTTGCCAGTGCGGCCGCTGTTGCCCGGGGTGCGACTGCCAGTTGACTTGCGCGCCTGCAATGCGCACAGTGACGGGCAGGCGCTGGGTGATGGCCTGCGCTCTTTCGATGCTAGGTAGGCCGTTTTTATCTTGGGTAATGTCGGCGGCTAAGCGGTCTACATAGTCCATCAGCATAGGGCGCGCAGCATCGCGCCAGCCGATAGAAAAAGCCCGCTGCACACTGCCAATAAAAACAAACGCCATCGCACCAGCTAATAGCAAAAACACCACTACCAGCCGCAACTTGAGTGAGTGCCCCAGCGCATGGCGTGCGCGGCTAAAACGGGTGTTTTTCACGGCACTGTTCATCATGTCGGCAGCTTGGGCAGCGCTAGGCAGTAGCCCGCGTTGCGCAGCGTTTTAATGCAGTCCAGGGGCTCTAGCTTTTTGCGCAGGCGGCTCACCACAATGTCTACCGCGCGGGTAAACAGCTCGGCCTCATGCCCGCGCAGGTGGTTCAAAATATCGTCGCGGCTAAACACCTTGCCCGCCTCACGTGCCAGCAGGTGCAGCAGGTCAAACTCGGTGCTGGTCAGCTCTAGCACTTCACCCTGGCGCGTCACGCTACGGCGTGCTGGGTCAAGTGTCAGGCCGTCAAAATGCAGTGTGCCTTGAACAACCTCGCTGTCAATAGGGTGCGTTATCTGCACGCGGCGGCGTAGCACGGTTTGCAGGCGCGCTACCAGCTCGCGCGGCTCAAACGGTTTGGGCAAATAGTCGTCAGCGCCAATCTCTAGCCCCACCACGCGGTCCATCACGTCGCCACGTGCGGTCAGCATGATGATGGGAATGTCGCTATCTCTGCGAATCGTGCGGCACAGCTCAAACCCGTCCATCTCAGGCAGCATCACGTCCAAAATAGCCACGTCAAACTGGCCACTGCGCAGGTGCTGCAGCCCATCACTAGGTTTTAGCGCATGGGTAAGCGACAACTCAAAGCGCTGAAAATACGTAGCCAGCGGCGGCCCAAGCTGCGCGTCATCGTCAATTAGTAAAATGCGGTGCATGCTGCCATCTTAACTGGGTGTTTTACCCATAGCGTGGTGCCGCTGGATGAGCGTGCGCAGCCGGTGCTGCGCGGGCGCGGTCAGCGTGTCAAACCTGTCTGCCGCCGACAGCAGTGCCTGCAGCATGGGCAGCGCCGTGCCTGCCTGGCGCTGTGACAAGCCCGCCCACAGGCCCATGGCATGCTCGCGGTCAAAGCGCGGCCCCCACACCATGGCCATCAGCTCGGCGTGCGGGTCGCTGGCTGTGGCCAGCAGGGCAGGGCCATACGAGCGCACCTGCTGCGCTAGGTGGTGCACGGGTAGAAGGGTGGGTGACATGCTGGTAGCCCTTTATGAACAATGATTAACCACGGTCCCACCAGCCGCCACCCTTACCACCACGGTGTTCCAACCTGTCGCGCACCTGCTTTTGCTGCGCAGGGTTAAGGCTGTCATAAAAATCAGCCATTGCGGCAATCATCTTGGGCCCATTGCCTTGCACCACTTGCGTCTTTTGGTCTAGCAAGGCTTGGGCGCGGGTGCGGTCAAATTTATCACCCGCAATTACTGCCTTCAACTCGGTGCGCGGGTCAGCATCTTTACCTTTAAACGCCGTGCGCGATGCAATTATCTCGTCGGCCAGCGCACCTAGCTTTTGCTTTTGTAAATCGTTTAGCTCTAGCTTGCTGCTGATCCTGTCTACCACTTTGCCGCGCATTTCGGTTACGCGCTCGGCGCTCCAGCCTTCACCATGGTGGCCGCCGCGCGAGCCGCAGCCCGCCAGGCCGCCCACTAACAGGGCAGCGCCCAAAGCGCCGATAAATGTACGTTTGATCCAATGTTTCATGACAGGCCTTTTCTTCAATGAAGAAGTAGTTAAACAAGACTGTCAGTGTGCCCCGCAACGCCATGCGGGGCATCTCTGGGCGGTATCGGTTTGTTTCGGTTTATGTCAACGCCTAAAACAGATCATTTAGGCGTTAAATATGCCGATAGTCCATGTATTTATTACTTAGATTGCTATAAAAAATAGAGCAGGTAGCAAGCTTAAGCTTTTTTAATCCAGCCACTGCACCAGCCCGGGCCAGCTACGTTTTTGCCAGCAAACAAGGTACACGGCCCCATAGCGTCGCCCGTTTTGCCTTGGTACAGGTTGCAATTACTGCACAGGCTGCCAGCCACATAGGTTTTGTTTTTGTCTTTGTCTACCCGCGAGGCATCGGCCACGTAGCCTAGTGCTGCGGCTTGGGCGTCTTTCTCGTCTAGCATGGGTGACGCTGACGTGGTACTGGCACCGCTAGGGCTAGAGCTGGCTGGCGGGCTAGACATAGTGTCTGGGGCTGGGGTAGATGGCACTGGCGGCGCAGAGTTAACAGGTGTAGGCGGTGGCGGCGGTGGAGAGCATGCTACAAGCAGTGCGGCTGGGGCAAACGGTGCCATTTCGATAAAGCGGCGACGTGTGGCTGGAGATACCATGATGATGTCCTTAGCTGATAAATAAGTGGTTAAATTTACCCTGCTAAAGACGTTGTAAATGAACGGGCTGCAACAGGTTTTAATACGTTATCAGCATTTGCAGTTAGCCAATTTAAGTGCCGATGTTGTCTGACACAGGGGCGGCGTGCGGTCTGGCATGTGGGCCATCTAATTGGATAAATTGCCTTGCTTAGCTGTTTGAGTTCTTTAAGTGCTCATCACTCACGCATGGGTCGTACAGCGCGTTCAGAGGCTCTAGGGCAATGATGTGCATAGCGTTGTTGCTGGTAATAGTGTTTGTTGAATTCCCTGTGGCAACTAACAAAAGCAAGAGAAAAAGAGAAGATTACCAACGAAATATGTCAGTAGTCCAAGTATTTATTGTCTAAGTAGCTATGAAATTTATAGCACTGCAAAGCACTTAAACAGCCAGTACTTTAATCCCCAGCTTATCGCCAACTTTGACTAACAGCTTGTTGCATGTCAACAGCTGCGCTTTGTTCAGCTTGGTAATTGCGGCGTGCAACGCATCGCCAGCACGCAAGCCTAGGTCAAAATTTAGCATCCAGCGGGTGGTCAGGTCGTAGGCAGCGGCTGTGATGGGCAGGGTTTGTACGCCATCGCAAAAAGCTTGCACATCTTCAAACGACTGGCTGGCTAATGCGGCAGTTAAATCTTTGCGCCGCGCCATACTGCCCAGCGCGCTAGCCGCCTCAGCCCGCACCCAGGGGCTTACTGCAAATGTATGCAGCGATTTTTGCATCAAGTTAGTGACTTTAGATGTATGCACGCTCTAACGCCTGCAGCAGCGCGCTAAGCTGTGCCTTGGCCTCGGCTACGCTGTATGCACCTATGGTTTACTCCATGAAATGACTAACTAGATGACTATTACGTGCTGAATCTTTGAAATATGCAGTTCATATAAAAATGCTGCAATGGGTGTAGTTAAACAGCAGTTTTAAGCAATTTAGCAATCAAATAGGCTGATAGTCCAAGTATTTATTGATTAAGCAGCTATTAAATTTATAGTGGAGTGTTATGCACATGCACATGCACATGCACATGCACATGCACATGCACATGCACATGCACATACTCACCGCCGCGTTACGCGCCACGCTACACGGAAAGTTTTGAGCCGCTAGTTCAGCAGCGCGATTCTTTTTTGTTCAACATACATCGTGTACTGCGTCAGTGGAATAGCCGCCAAGCCTGCTGCACCGTTGTCTGCTGTCCAGCTGAGCGTGGCGCTGTCAGCCGCTAGTTCAATCTCTACCGGGCCTTTTGGTATCACCAGCGGCGCGCCGTCGCCCGGCGTGAAGGTAATGTGGTCAACGATAGTGGCGTGTAGCGGCATTAAGGGCTCCTGGATCAACCCTATTACGTACCCAAAATGCGCCAATGTATGTCAGACAAGCGCCTGTAAGTCTTGCACGGCTGCAACCTGCTGTTGTGCACACACTTGGAGTTGCGCAGGCTAAGAATGTTGATGTGGAGGGCCGATTTAGGAGCTAAATAGGCCGGTAGTCCAAGTATCTATTTCTCAAGCAGCTATTAAAATAGTAGTATGCGCTGGTACCTATCTACAAAACAACCTATAAGGTAAGCTGATGGCCACTAACAACAACCAAAAACTAGCCGTATTAATCGACGCGGACAACGCGCAGGCTTCCGTCATTCAAGAGCTGCTGGCCGAGGTGTCACGCTACGGCACTGCCACCATCAAGCGCGCCTATGGAGACTGGGCCACGACCAACCTGAAGGGCTGGAAAGAAGTGCTGCACAAAATGGCCATCCAGCCCATCCAGCAGTTCAGCTACACCACAGGCAAAAACTCCACCGACGCCTCACTCATCATCGACGCCATGGACGTGCTGCACACCAGCAGCGTAGACGGCTTTTGCCTAGTGAGTAGCGACAGCGACTTCACCCGCCTAGCTACCCGCATCCGCGAGGCCGGGCTGGTGGTGTACGGCTTTGGCGAACGCAAAACGCCCGAGCCCTTTGTGGCCGCGTGCGACAAGCTTATTTACACCGAGATTTTACGGGCCAAGCCTGATGAGGCTAAACAGGCAGCTTCTGGAAAAGTAGTGGCCCAACCAGTGGCTATTGCAGAGGCCGACTTGCCAAAGCTGCGCCCCATGGTGTTGACTGCGCTAGAGGCTACAGCCCGCGATGATGGCTGGTCATCACTGTCTGCATTAGGCAGCCAGCTAACGCGCAATCACCCATCGTTTGACCCACGTAACTACGGCTTCACCAAGCTAGGCGAGCTTATGCGCAAGCAGGGTTATCTTGAAGTGAAAGAAGTGCCAACAGGGGATGGCTCAGCCAATGTGCATGTACACGTAAGGCGCAAGGCGGCGCTTGCAAAGCACTAGTATTTATTAAAACTCGCCTCTAGCCCAATAGAATATTGCGGGAGCAGCTATGAAAACCGTAGTAAACAACCGGGTTAAGCCTGCTACTTACCGCGTGCTGCTGCACGGCCGGGTGCCTTAGCTTGCTTATCTACAACTACTGGCACCTTCAATCCAAACGCTTGCGCCATGCGACGCGCTTGGCTTGCAGAGTCCTTCAGCGCTTTCTCTAGCGCTTTGGGTGTCGGCATTAAGTTATTGTTAGGAGTTTTTGCAGTTTGAGCCATTTTTTTGGTTCCATGATTTGCAGATTATCGTCTTCTTGCGTGGCTAGCAAATGAGCCGCGCCTGTAGCCGAGTTATCGAATACAACCCAGCGGTCAGCAAGTGGCGTATAGAGCGAAAAGAAATTATTGAGACTGCGATCAAAACGGCGGCGAACTACATCTGCTAGCACATCGTGCCCACCCATCGCCACACGCAGCTTAACTCGGCGCACTGCCAGCGACGCGCTGGCCAGTGAGAAATAGTAAATGGCTACCTGATAACCCTGCCCTTTCAGTAAGCGCAAAAATGGCGCAAAGCTGCGGCTGGACAGGGTGGACTCAAAAGCAAAGTCTTGTTTTGCTGCCGCCAGCTCTTTAAGCCGTGTCAACATAATGCGCCCCGCCATCATCGCAACCGCCTCGGCATTGCGCCCTGACAAACCGCGAGCAATGTAGTCTGCATTCACAAAGGTTTGGATACCCAGCGCGGCCAGGATGGCATCGGCATGCGTGGACTTGCCTGCGCCATTAGGGCCAGCGAAGATGATGACGCGAGGAGGTATAGTTTTGAATGTGTTCACAGTCATATTGCAAGCTTCTTGTCGACCTCGGCGGCGTTTTTTAACCGAGCACCTCGATTTTGAATGATCGTCTCTGCTTTTGCCATAGCTGCTAGCGTCGTAGCATTGGGCACATTGATTCGGTACGAAACTTTTCCCAGTCCGGCATTCATCTCGCGAACCGCCTGCAACAGCTCGGCACCAATGTCGCGCTTGGCATCGCGCGCTAAAAGTTCTTTCTCAGTTAGTGGCATTTACGTAGTTCCTTATATTACATGTACGGCGGCTGCACCCGGCTCATACAGGCGCAGCTTCGCGCAGCACCTGCGCACGAAAGCTAGCGGGCAAGCTGTTAGGTGTTAGTACATCCACATCCAAGCCCAGCAGGTTTTTTAGCTCAAACCGAATCGCGCCAATGTCCATCAACGTGGTTTGCGCAGTAGGCTCCACCAGCAGGTCAAGGTCGCTGCCCGCCACGTCGTCGCCATGCAGCGCAGAGGCAAACACCCGCACACCGCTGACGCGGTGGCTTAGCGCAATCTCGCGGATGCGCGTGCGATGCAGTAACAGGGCTTCGGAAGGACGCATGGGTGTTAGTGTAATACGCACAGGCTAAACTGGGGCTTTAGGTAGTTTTAGGAGTCAAATATGCCCATAGTCCAAGCATTTACTGCTCAAGCAGCTATGAAATATGTAGCGCCTGTAGCTGCGAAACCGACTGCCGCTTCACCTCATCCAGCGTCTGGCCCTGCGCTGTTTTCCACTCAACCCAGCCGTTGGCAGACCGCCCCATCACGGCCACTGCGGCCATGCTGGGGCTAGCGAACAGGTGGTCGCGGGTGAAGACCAGCGCGCCGCCTTGCAGCGCCAGCGTGCCGTCGGTGGCTAGCTGCCGACGAAAGCGCTCGTTGGACGTGCCTTGGATAGACGGCACGATCTCAGAGCGCCCACGCGAGCCTTTGTGCACTACAAACCCCTCGGTCGTGTATTCGCCCACACCGTCTGCGCCCGAGCCTTTGCAATAGAAAAGCTCTTTCTCACCTTTGGCGCTTGGCGCATTGGTCAGCGGCTCAAAAATCGGCTGGCCTAGCGTGGCCAGCAGGGTGGCGGCGGTCTCGTGGATCTCGTGGCAGTCGGCCTCTAGCGGCGCGGGCGTGTGGGACCGCGCGCCCGTGTTGCCGTTCTCCAGGCTGTAGCGCCCGGCCTTGCGTGGCCTGGCTAATGGCAAACCACTCTAAAAACAGCGCGTGCGTTTGCGTCATGCTGTCGGTGAGGGACACCACCACCAGCGCCCGGTTCCAAAAGTCTTTGCCTCTGTCCGTGTCCTGGTTGTGCTGCACCAGCCGCTTGCCCACGTTGCCAGACTGCCC
>JANOSN010000642.1:0-3963 GCA_031415895.1 Polaromonas sp.
GCCCGCCCCGGCAGCGACTACGCATTCTCGCTCAATCTTTTAAAGAAGTTCAAAGCTCTGCACCCCAACGTGCCCACCAAAAGCGGCATCATGGTGGGCCTGGGTGAGACGGACGAAGAAATTTTGCAAACCATGCGCGACATGCGCGCGCACCACATCGACATGCTGACCATCGGCCAGTACCTGGCCCCGTCCATGTCGCATTTACCAGTGCGCCGCTACGTGCACCCCGACACCTTCAAAATGTTTGAAACCGAGGCCTACAAAATGGGCTTTAGCCATGCCGCTGTGGGCGCGATGGTGCGGTCTAGCTACCATGCGGATGAGCAAGCTGAGAAGGTTTTAAAACCTGTTTAAATTCATTCATGAAGCCATTCATGAATTGACAAAACTTGTTGTTTGATAGATACTTACGAAAAAGTATCTATTCATGATCTATTCAAATATCCCACTGACAGACCGCTTAACCGCCCTGCTTTTGAGTGGCGAACCCCTACCATCGCGTGAGATTTGTCAACAGCTGGGCATCAGCCAGCCCACGCTTTCAAGAGCTATCACTGAATTAGGCGAGCGCGTATGCCGCATGGGCGCGGCACGCAGCACGCGTTATGCGTGGACGAAAGATATTTTGGGCTGGCCTGCTATGCAGCCCATTGGTTTGACAGACGCCAAAGGCAATTTGCAATCATGGGGCGAGTTAACTTATTTGCACCTAAACGGCAGTTTTGCAAAAACCACGGGGGGCGAATGGTTCAGCGCAGCGGGGCGCCTACCTTGGTTTTTAATGCCGCTGCGTCCACAGGGCTTTTTAGGGCGGCAATACGCACGCATGCGGCCTGATTTTCCGCAGAACCCTGATGACTGGAGCTTGGCACAAATGCTCTACGTCATCATTCAGCATGCTCATAACGCACCGGGTGCATTCGAGCTTGGGCAAACAGGTGTCGGACGATTAGTCAACGAGGTCAGTAGCGTGATGGCTGACAGACTTACGCAATACGATACAACTGCCGTCAATGCCAGTCAAACACTTCCGCTAGGCTCAAGCGCGGGCGGAGAACAACCTAAATTTCTGTCCGAATATTTAGGCGCGCAAGTTTGGCAGCATTGCATTGTGAAGTTCACGCCCCCGCAAGGTACGCCTTTTGGCAGGCGCTGGCGGGCTATGCTTGCGCTAGAGCAGCTTGCCCTGCAAACCTTGGCTGCACATGGTATCGCCGCTGCTACAACGCACCTATTGCACAGCGCACAACGCACTTATCTAGAGTCTGTGCGCTTTGACCGTGTTGGCATTGAAGGCAAACAACATGTCGTCGCCATTGCCGCTCTGCACGACGCGTTCGTGGACGGTAGCTGGGCGAACTGGGTCAAGACCAGCGAAGCCTTGGCCAAAAAAGGCATGATCACGGCAAACGAACTAAGCCAGGTAGCCAGTATCTTCGCCTTCGGCCACTATATCGGCAACACCGACATGCACTCAGGCAATCTCTCGTTTTTTGTTGACGACGTGATCACCCCAAAGATTCGCCTCGCGCCTGTGTATGACATGCTACCTATGATGTGGAGGCCTGATATTCACCAAGGCAGTTTGAGCGACTCACCCATACGGCCCCAGCTCATGCCCACAGGTTTTATCGCCGAGCAAGCCCAAGCCCGCGAATGGGCTATCGAGTTTTGGGAGCGCGCTGCGCAGCTGGACGTTGGCGCTGATTTGCAAAGTGCCAGCCTTGAGAGCGCACGCCGCCTTAAAACTAATTTTGCAGGCCTGTAGCCGCACGCAACACAACTACTAAGTTGTCAAACTAAGTAGTTGTGTTGCGTGTCAGCACCCCATAATTTAGGTATACACAAAAGTAACGTTTCATAGCAAAATAAGAAGCCTACTCATGATCCGAAAAACTATTACTACCGCGCTGATTGTTGCTTTGCTAGCACCTACATTGCCGCTGCATGCACGTGTAGCGCTCGTCATCGGCAACAGCAACTATGCGCAAAGCCCATTAGACAATCCAGCTAACGATGCCAAAGCTGTTGCACAAGCTTTGCGCGATGCAGGCTTTGAAGTTGAATTACTGATCGACCAAAAACGGGCGGCCATGCGTAGCTCCATTGAGCGATTTGGCGATAAGTTAACAGCCAAGAAACAACCTAGCGTTTTTTACTACGCAGGCCATGCCATGCAACTGGACTGGCGTAATTATTTGCTGCCTACCGACATCAACATTCGGTCAGCGCAAGATGTAAATTCACAAGCTGTTGATCTGAATGATTTACTGCAACAACTTACCAAGGCATCTAGTGTTACCGGGGGCAGCAGCAACGTAGTGATATTGGATGCTTGTCGTGACAACCCTTTTGGAAAAACCGCTAATGCCGCAAAAGGTTTAAGCCAGATTGACGCACCTACAGGCACGCTACTAGCCTACGCAACAGCGCCTGGTAACGTGGCGCAAGATGCAGGCGCAGGCAGCAACGGTCTGTATACCGAGAATTTACTGAAAGAAATGAAAGTAGAAGGTGCAAAAATAGAAGACGTACTCAAGCGTGTGCGCCTGTCAGTGCGCTTGCAGTCCAAAGGCCAGCAGGTGCCGTGGGAAAGCACCTCCTTGGAAGAAGATTTTTACTTTAAACCGCCCCGCACATCAATCAAACTGTCGCGAGAAGAAGCAGAGATACAGTTTAACCAAGAGCTAAGCGCTTGGACTGCGGCGCGCGCAGGGCAAAATGTTACCGCGCTAGAAGAGTTTATGCGCAAATATCCCAGCGGTAAATTCTCTGAACTTGCGCAGTACCGGCTTGATGAACTAATGCTTGCTCAAAAGAAAGAGCTCGCGGCCAGGCTTGATGCCAAAGAGGCGGTCTTGGCACGGGACAAAGCTGAAACTGAACTCAAAGCTTTAGGAGAACGAGAGCAGATAGTGGCTTTAGTACTGACTAACAGTAAACTTGATGAGCAGCGCGTTTCTGCGCTGTCTGAGCGAGAGGCCATTGTTAAGAAAAAATTAGAATTTGAGTCTGACGCACAGTTTGCGCGTGAGCAATTAGCAAAAGCTACTGCACCCAGCGCACCTCTAGTTAACACACCAATTCCAGGTTCGATTGAAGCCATACTAACAGCAGCTATCACCGTATCCAAAGCGGAGTCGCTTCCCAGTAATTATCCAATAGCTAAACCTGGCGAAATTAGACAAGGGTGGCAGAACGGTGACTTGTTGGTCTATCGTGAAACACCATTATCAGGACTGTTCCGGCTTGAAACTACCGTTCGTCAACGTGCCTTTCGCGTTTTCAGCACGCAAGTACAAATGCGTACTGGTCAATTATTAGATCATTCCAGCTATCCAAAAGGCACATTCAACGGAGATAGCTCATCAAGCGATATGCAAATGCTAATACGAGACTATCAAGTGGGTAAAAAGTGGAGTACGCGGTATATGCGCGGCGGTGCTACTGCGCCCTACTGGGTTGAAGGCGAAGGCCAAGTATTGAGCAGAGAAGCGCTGGATACACCAGCCGGTAAATTTGAAACTTTCAAAGTTGCAATAAATGCCTATGAACTCAATGGCCCACAACGCAAGTACAAAGAGACTTGGTGGATAGACGCTAATTCACGCAAACCCATTGCCTACGAAAAATTTGAAACTGAAGCGGATGGGTTTGTACGCAGTCATCGTAGGGGCGTTTTAATAGCATTTGAAAATGATGGGCGACCTGATCGCGATTGATTTAGAAGTATCCATTTTCAGCCCATCAGTTTGCTTATTATGATCATGGTGAAAATTCAAGCCAGCTCCAATCCTCCTGGCGCAATGCTACGATATACAAGTAACTTCTTTTGCTGTACCTTCTGCAACAACCGCTAGAAAATTTAATCCATGTACACTGCCGCCCCCACCCGTTACGACAGCATGCCCTATCGCCAGTGCGGGCGCAGTGGCTTGAAATTGCCGGCCATCTCGCTGG
>JANOSN010000643.1:0-2736 GCA_031415895.1 Polaromonas sp.
GCCGTTAGCCACTTGCCACATTTGATTGCCTTTGCGCTGATGAACGCTATCAACGACCAACCCAATGGCCGCGACTATTTATCGCTGGCAGGCCCTGGCTTCAGAGACTTCACACGCATTGCGGCCAGCGACGCGCACATGTGGCGTGATGTGCTGATGGCTAACCGTCAAGAGCTACTGGCGCAATCCAAGCTGTTCCAAAAAGCCATGATGAATTTAGAGCAAATGATCACCAGCAGCCAAGTGGAAGCTCTTGAGGCCGAGATTGACAAAGCTAGCCTCACCCGCGCACAGTGGCGCATGGGTGCACCCAAATAAAGCCAGCACGTTTTTTATTTTTTGAATCCCTGGCTTTGCGGCCAATTAACGCAGATGTACAGCCAAGCCTACCTCGATTTACCCGCATTGGCCCATGCCGATGGCACCGTCAAACTGCCGGGCTCTAAAAGCATCTCTAACCGCGTTTTGCTGTTGGCGGCGTTAAGCCAAGGCACAACCCAAGTGCACGACGTGCTGGACTCTGACGATACCCGCGTCATGCTAGACGCGCTGCGCCAGCTGGGTTGCTCGGTTGATAAAACTGGTGATAGCGTGGCCATCACAGGCTTGGGTGGGCGTTTGCCCAATAGCCCAGCGAAGCTGTTTTTGGGCAATGCTGGCACAGCCATGCGCCCCTTGGCTGCTGCTTTGGCAGTCTTGGGCGGCGACTTCACCTTGTCTGGTGTACCGCGCATGCATGAGCGCCCCATTGGCGATTTGGTTGACGCATTACTGCCGCTTGGTTGCGCTATCACCTACACCGGCAATGTGGGCTACCCGCCGCTGCACATCGGCAAACCCAATTTAAAACTAGACGCGCCGATCAAAGTACGTGGTGATGTATCTAGCCAATTCCTCACGGCATTGCTGATGGCACTGCCCTTGGTGGCTGTCAAAGATGTTGTGATTGAAGTGGTGGGCGAGCTGATTTCTAAACCGTATATTGAAATCACCCTCAACCTGCTCACGCGCTTTGGCATTCAGGTGCAGCGCGAAGGCTGGCAGCGCTTTACTATTCCCGCGGGCAGTCGTTACCAGTCGCCGGGTGAAATATATGTTGAAGCCGATGCCTCATCTGCTAGCTATTTTATAGCGCTTGGAGCAATAAGTACTGGGCCTTGTGGCAGTATTCGTATTGAAGGACTGGGTGAAAGTTCTATCCAGGGTGATATTCGCTTTATCGAAGCTGCCGCCATGATGGGCGCGCACATTGACAGTGGCCCTAACCACCTGAACATTCGCCGTGGTGCTTGGCCGCTCAAGGCTATTGACCTAGACTGCAACCATATTCCTGATGCCGCCATGACCTTGGCCGTGATGGCTTTGTACGCCGAAGGCACCACCACACTGCGCAACATCGCCAGTTGGCGTGTCAAAGAAACCGACCGCATCGCAGCCATGGCCTGCGAGCTGCGCAAACTGGGCGCAACCGTGGTCGAAGGGGCTGACTTTATCCAGGTCACACCGCCTGCCAAGCGTGCAGACTGGAAATCTGCCAGCATTGAAACCTACGACGACCACCGCGTAGCCATGTGTTTTTCACTTGCGGCGTTTAACCCTGCGCACAAAATGCTGCGCATCGAAGACCCCAAATGCGTGGCCAAAACCTTTCCTGACTACTTTGAAGCACTGTTCAGCGTGGCGCAGGCGCACGCAGTGCCCGTTATTTGCATCGACGGCCCAACAGCATCTGGCAAAGGCACCTTGGCCAGCCAAGTGGCCCAGCGTTTGGGCTACCACTACCTCGACTCTGGCGCGCTCTACCGCCTGACTGCCCTGGCCGCCGAACGCGCTGGCGTGGCCTGGGACGACGAGGCGACTCTGGCGCAACTGGCCGCCCACCTGCCCGTCGTGTTTGAAGGCCATACCGTGCTGCTAAACGAAGACGACGTGTCCGAGGCGATTCGTAGCGAGGCCATGGGCGTGGGAGCATCGAAAGTTTCGGTTTTCCCCGCCGTGCGGGCGGCTTTGACGCAGTTACAACTGAGTTTTGCCCAGCTGCCGGGCCTAGTGGCCGACGGGCGTGACATGGGCACGGTGATTTTTCCTGGTGCGCCGCTCAAAATCTTCCTCACAGCCAGCGCAGCCCAGCGGGCTGACAGGCGCTATAAGCAGTTGATTTCAATGGGAATTTCTGCTAAAATCGATAATCTTCGCGCAGATTTAGAGACTCGTGATGCCCGTGACTCAGGTCGCAGCACCGCACCCCTAAAACCTGCGCAAGATGCTGTGCAACTGGACAACTCTGATTTGTCGATTGAACAATCGGTCGATGTCGTGTTAAACCTGTGGCGCAGCAAAGTTATGGCTTAGGTCTGCACGCTTAGAGCACCCTGCTCTGCACAGACCCAATTCATAACACAAGGCCCTAAGCCTATTGTTCCTGAAGGCTCTTTTCGCGCTGCAAGCGCCCTAGCTTTCAGGTTTTATTAACTTAACCCCGCCGGATAGTCCCGGTATTTATTGCTCAAGCAGCTATAGAAACAGTAGCAATCCCGCTATCGTATTGAGACGCGTTTTGCGTTGAAGCTATCCTTGTCAGCATTAGGAAAATTACATGTCTGAATCTTTTGCAGCCCTCTTTGAAGAATCCCTAACGCGCTCCGAAATGCGCGCAGGTGAAGTCATCACCGCCGAAGTGGTGCGTGTTGACCACAACCACGTTGTCGTGAACGCCGGCCTCAAGTCCGAAGCCTT
>JANOSN010000644.1:0-2449 GCA_031415895.1 Polaromonas sp.
GGGCAAAAGTCGGTTCACGAGATGTACCTCACACCTGCAGAGCGCGCGCAGCTGATTGAAGACATGAGCGTGTTGCTGCAACATGATACTGACCGATTTTTACTCGTGCGGCTAGACCCGCGCAGCCGTGTTCACACCCTGGGTCGCGCGGTGGTGCCGGTAGACCCTGATTATTTTTACGTTGGCTAATGTGAGTAAGACTTGCCACAGCGCGGCAAGCTTGCCACACCAGACATGCCGCCTGGCAAACCGCACACTGCGGGTTTTGACAACACCACATTCACCATGGCACTGCTTTTACTAGACCGGACACAGCTTGAAGTTAAAAGCGAAGGCGACACCTTGGCGCTGTACGAGGCAGGCCAGCGCCGTGGCACGGTGCCAGTCAAGCTGATAGACCGCTGCGTGATCCACGGTGCGCAAACCCGGCTTGACAGCGGCGTGTTGATAAAGCTGGCCGAAGCCGGCGCTACTACCGTACTCATGAGCCCCCGCACAGCCAACCGGGTGGCCATTGTGCTGGGGCCGCAGCACAATGCTGCGGCGATACGCTTGGCCCAAGCCCAGCGCGTGATGGACGATAGTTGGTGCAGACAGTGGGCGCTGCACATCATGCGCAGCAAACTGACACGCCAACAGCGCACACTAAAGCACTGGATGAACGTGCGGCCCGATGCCCGCAAGCCCTTGTGGGATGCGCTGCAAACCCTAGAGCCTATCTTGAAAGCTTTGCAAGCTATAGATGCAGCGCAACCACCAGAGCTGGGCACCCTGCGCGGTAAGGAAGGCAGCGCGGCACGGGCTTATTTTGGCGGGCTGGCCGGTGTGATGCCACCGGCACTGGAGTTTACGGGGCGCAATCGTCGCCCGCCGCGTGACCCAGTTAACGCCTGCTTGTCATTGGCCTACACCATGCTGCATGTAGAGGCTGTACACGCCTGTACGCGCGCAGGGCTGGACCCGTTTTTAGGGTTTTATCATCGCCCAAGCTTTGGCCGTGAAAGCCTGGCCAGTGATTTGATTGAGCCCTTGCGGCCCGTAGCAGACCTGTGGGTATGGGGCCTGCTGCGCGAGCGCACGCTACGCCAAGAGCATTTTGCTATGGACAAAGGCGCTTGCTTGTTAGGCAAAGCCGGGCGGGCCGTGTTTTATGCTCAGTGGGAAAACGGCACCCCCAAGCTGCGCCGCTGGCTGCGCAATGTGACTGCCAATTTGGCAAACCAGTTGCGTAGCCAAGGCGAGCCATGGATGGCTGCAGATTTTGAGGACGAGGTGGGCGTGTGACCAGCACTGCAGCACGCTGCAACAGCGCCCGCACTTTGTATTTAGGCGGCGCCACCGTCAAACAAGTGGCATGTAGCGACGCCGCCTTGGTCATTACAGTGCCTAACAGCTCGGTGCGCCGTTACCCGGTAGCGCGGCTGTCGCGGATTGTGTGTAGCGCGCAAGTGAACTGGCAAGGTGCCGCACTGGCACTGTGTATGCGTAGCGGCATTCCCATTGTGTGGGCAGATGCACACTCGCAGCTGCTGGGCATCTGTTATTCGCAGCACCAACGCCAGCAGGCATTTAGCCAGGCATTGGAGTTGCTGCTGGAAGGTGAGAATGGGTTGAGTCAATATACCCACTGGTTGCGCAGTCGCCGTATGGACATGCTGATGGATTGGGCACGTACGACGGCGCTTGACGTGACCCCCGCACGCTGGGAGTCACTCAAGCGCAGCTGGGTTTATCACAATGAATTGGCGGTGCATCTGTCATTGCAAATACGTACGTATTGCCAAGCTTGGGTTGCACAGCGGTTGATACACCACCAGATCAATCCCGTGTATTGGGGCGTGCAGGCAGAATGCGTCGATATTGAAAGCGACATGACCCATTTGGTGTGGGCTCAAATAAACTTGTATGGCGGCAACTGGGCCGATCAAGTAGATGCCGAGGCGCAAAGCATTTATATTTTTGAGCAATGGAGCCAAGCCCACGCTGAAATAGTCGACCTGCACTTGCTAAGCCTGCAGCGCATAGCCAACAAGGCGGCATAAAGCTATGAGCCAAAGCGCGCCGCTGCACTGGTTGGTTACGTACGATATTGCCGACCCCAGGCGCTTGGGAAGAGTTTTTCGTTTTCTTAAAAAAGAAGGTGTTCCCGTGCAGTATTCGGTGTTTTGGGTGAACTGCAATGCCATCAAAATGGCGGCATTGATAGCTCAGGTACGCCTATTGATAACAGCCAACGAGGACGATGTGCGCGCATACCGCATACCCGAAAGATCTGCAACGGTAACCATAGGCCGTGCAATAATTACAGATGATTGCTGGGTAGTGCAGCAACCTTTTCTTTTACAGCCAGTAGTTGGGTTAAAGACACATGAGCAAGATTGACAACCACGCGTGCAATCGGTTGATATTTAAGGGTTTTTTGAAGCTTGTACGCCGCCCGGGTGCCGTG
>JANOSN010000645.1:0-1431 GCA_031415895.1 Polaromonas sp.
GCGATAAAGTTGCCGCTGGACAATTCGGCCAAGCGCGCCTCCACAACCGGGTGGCGGCCAGCAGTAATGTCGATGCAGGGCTCTTTCACAAAGCTGGGTGCGCACCAGTTGAGAGTGAGCGAACGCTCGGCCAGGGCGCACAGCGCGTCTAAAGTAGCCACGGCTTGGGCGCAGCCTGACAGCGCGGGCACGTAGCTTTGCAGCTGGTCTAGCAGTTGCTCGTATAAAAACTTCTCACGTGCTAGCGCACGGTCTTGGGCGCTTAAGGCTTTGTCTTCAAATGCTTTTAATTCGGGTGTGATAAATCGCTCGGCGTTTTTTAAAGTTTGGCGGCGGCGGTAATCATCGGGTACTTTGTCTAGCTGGCCTTGGGTGATCTCGATGTAAAAACCGTGCACTTTATTAAATTGAACACGCAAGTTGGCAATGCCAGTGCGGGCTTTTTCTTTCGTTTCCAGGTCGAGCAAAAACGCATCACAGGTATCGCCAATGTTGCGCAATTCGTCTAAGTCTTTGTCAAAGCCATTGGCCATCACACCGCCGTCGCGGATGAGTGCAGCAGGTTCGCTAAGCAGCGATGCGCCCAGCAAGCTTGCACAACCCGCCGGAGGGCTTAAAAGTTTAAAAAAACCAGAGAAATCAGCCTGCAGTCCAAGTAAATACTGCTCAATCTGCTCGCATTTTGATAGCGTTTGTTGCAGGGCCACTAGCTCGCGTGGGCGCACTTGGCGCAGTGCAATGCGTGCGGTGATGCGTTCGATATCGCTCACACCTTTAAGTTGTGCACGCAGTTTTGTAGCATGACCATCACGCAAATGCGCTATCGCGCCCAAACGCCCTTGGGCTGTGGTGCGGTCGCGCAGCGGTGACTGCAGCCAGCTTTTGAGTGCACGGCTGCCCATACCAGTTTGGCAGGTGTCCAGCAGCGAGAACAGGGTGGGCGCATCTTCGCCGCGCAGCGTCATCGTCAGCTCCAAGTTGCGGCGCGTGGTCTGTGGCAGGTCAATCAGCTCGCCATCACGCTGCACGCGCAAGCTGCGCACGTGGGGCAGGGCCTTGCCTTGGGTGTGCTCGGCATAGGCTAGCAGGGCTGAAGCAGCGGCATGCGCATGCACAGCCTCGTCTGCGCTAAAAGCCTGCAGGCTGGCTACTTGCAACTGTGTGCACAACTTGGTAAGGCCTAAGCCGCTGTCAAACTGAAAAGCCGGGCGAATGGTCAGCGGTATGGCGCTGGCAAATTTCAACGCTTTGATTTGCTGCTCAAACGCGGGGGTTACGTCGCCGCTATAAATCAGCTCACTGGGTGCAATGCGTGCTGCCCACTGCGCTAGCTCGTCGTGGCTGCACTGCGCTAATTGAATTTCGTTTTGCGTGACTGCAAGCCAAGCCAGGCCCAGCTGGTTGCGCGGCGCTTGGTGCACAGCCAGCAAT
>JANOSN010000646.1:0-5095 GCA_031415895.1 Polaromonas sp.
TCTAGGTTCTCGCGTGCGCAGGCCAGGGCGCGTGGGTCTTGGTCGGTGGCGACGATGTGCTGCAAACCGCGCCGTGCCAGCATGGCGGCTAGCACGCCAGTGCCGGTGCCAATGTCCCAGGCCATCAGCGCGCTTTTAGACGCTGCAGACACGGGCAGCGGTGCCTTGGCCACCAAGCCGACATATTCGCCCCGCACAGGCGAGAACACGCCGTAATGCGGGTGAATGCGGTCGTATATCTCTACGCCGTCACTGCTCAGCTGCCCCAGTGCAGGCACTTCTACGCCTACTTTGCGCCATTCGTGGGTGCTGGTCATGCCCAGCAGTTCGCGCAGGCTGGTGACGTGGGCAATGGTGCCCTTACTTTTGGCAATGATTTTTTGCTCGAACTTGCTTAGTTTGGCGGGCTTGGCATGTTCGTCTGCGGGTTCGATATACGGCGCGGGGCCGGGCTCGTCGGTGGGCTTGGGCAGCATGCCTACGGCTTGTTTTTCGGCAATCAAGCGCGCCTGGGCTGCCGCCATGGTGGCAGCGTCGAGCGCACCCCACACCTGCGCACAGGCTAGCTGCACGTCAGGCGCGCGGCGCAGGGTGATCTGGTAGGCCTCGTCCAGCGGCACCAGCACCATGGCCAGCACGCGGGCGCGCTGCGATTGCAGCAGGCGGTGGTGGTGAAAAGCCTCAGCGGCGGGGTTTAACTCAGTTTTAATACCTGCAGCTAATGGAGTTTCAGCCTGGGGATTTGCTTTTGCCTTAGTGGCTAGCCTGGCTGACTGTTTGTTGGCTTTAAATTGCTGGCGCTCAGGTAACCGGTCGGTGCGCCGGGCCAGAGCCTGCACCAACATGCGCGCATTGTGAAAATCTCCTTGCCACAGCAGGCCCACGCCCTCGCAGGCCAGGCGGTAGGCGGTGTCAGCGTTCATGGTGTCGTCGGCCAGCACCACGCGCTTGGGCGCGGGCATGCCCCGCTCGGAATGCCAATGCGCTGTGTGGGTTTGGTCGTCGTCAGCCCAGGTGATAGTGGGCTGTGCGGTAGAAGTGGTGGACGTAGTGGTCATGGGGCAGTGCGGGGCAGCGGGCAATTGAAAAAGTGTGCACCTGTGTTTTAACAGATCAAAACCCTGCTGGGCCATAAACCTTGAAAAGCTTTCTACAATGCCCTATCTGAGCATTTTTAACAACCACTAGCCAACTTAAAGGAAGCCACCATGGAACATACCCTGCCAGCATTGCCCTACGCACCCACCGCACTGGTACCCCACTACAGTGCCGAGGCCTTTGAATACCACCACGGTAAGCACCACAACGCCTACGTGGTCAACCTCAACAACCTGCAAAAAGGCACTGAATTTGAAGCCATGACCTTGGAAGACATTGTCAAAAAATCTTCTGGCGGTGTGTACAACAACGCGGCCCAGGTCTGGAACCACACCTTCTTTTGGAGCTGCATGAAGCCCGCTGGCGGTGGTGAGCCTACCGGCGCGTTGGCCACAGCTATTAATGCCAAATTTGGCAGCTACGCCGCATTTAAAGAAGCCTTTGTCAAAAGCGCCGTAGGCAATTTTGGTTCGGGCTGGACCTGGCTAGTGAAAAAAGCCGATGGCAGCGTAGACATTGTTAATACTGGCCCGGCTGGCACCCCGCTGACCACAGCTGATAAAGCATTGATGACCGTAGACGTGTGGGAACACGCCTACTACATCGACTACCGCAACGCGCGTCCTAAGTTTGTCGAGACATTCTTTTCAAATCTGGTGAACTGGGATTTTGCTGCGAAGAATTTTGCTTAAATCCGCAAGCTAGCTACAACTGAAAAAGCCGACGCATGCGTCGGCTTTTTTTGTAGGTAATGGCCTGTAAAGCTTGTGAATTTAAGTGGGCAGTGCCAGCACCAGCTGCGCCCATTGCGGTGGACTTTGGCTTAGTACCTGGGTAACTTGTTGCTGACACACAGCCACCAGTGCATGTGTGCCGGGTGCTGCGTCAAAGCTGTCGTACAGCATGGCCACATCAGCCAGGCGCACGGCTTGCGCTAGCAGCGACAGCGTGCGCGGGTAACGCGCCAGAATGCGGGCCTTGGGCACGCTGTGGCCGCCCTCGCGCACACGCTGCTTTACGCGGGCTACTAACCGCTCGGGCTGGTCTAGCGCCACCACCAATAACACCACCAAAAATCCGCGCGCCTGTGCTTGGGCGATTAAATCTAGTTTGGACGGATGCGAAAACACCGTTTCGCTGACAAAGCTTTTGCCTTGCACCAGCAATTGCGCGCGGCGCGTGTCGGCCCAGTCGCGTGCGGCAGCTGAGCGCTGCGCTGGGTTGGTGATGTCTTGCAGGTGTTTAGCCTCATGCAGGTCGGCGTTGACAAACTCTGCACCCTTGGGGATTTGCCCCGCTTGCTTGAGCGCCAGGTACAGCGTAGATTTGCCCGCGCCGTTGGGCCCGGCCAGTAGATAAAAAACTGGCTGCACTCTTACCCACTCTTGCCATTAAGCCTTAAGCGCTTGCTTAGGGTGCGCGTTTTGCGCAATCACGTGGCGCACGTGCTGGGCCAGTGCACCGCTGGCACTGAACTCGGTAAATTGGGCTACTAGGGCACTAGCTTGGCTAGTCGTGCGGCCGGGCGGTTGGGCCGTAGCGGCTAGGCTTTTGTCGTTTTGCTGGTTTAACGCGTTGGCGGCTTCACGCGTGGTCAGCCCGCCGTCTTCTACCGCTTTGCCTAGCAGCGCCCAGTATTCAATTTGCCCAGCAGTCGAGCGGCGCAAGGTTTGCGCGGCTTGCTTGGCCTCGGTCACAAGGGCACTAGACAATTTGACGGAGCTGAAAGCGGGCAGGGCAGACATACAGATTCCTCACTGATAGAGCCATATTATCGCATAAGGTGGCAAATTGCGCCACTTGGCTATTTTTAACCGTACGTGCGCTCAAACTCTTGCAAATACCCCACCAGGGCCTGCACGCCCTCAATAGGCATGGCGTTGTAGATGCTGGCGCGCATGCCGCCTACTATACGGTGGCCTTTTAGCTGCAATAGCTGGCGCTCATCGGCGCCTTTTAAAAATGCCGCATTGAGCTTTTCATCGCGCAAAAAGAAAGGTACGTTCATGCGTGATCGGCAGTTTTTGGCGACTTTGGTGACATAAAAATCGCTGGCGTCTAGCGCGCCATACAGCAGCTTGGCTTTAGCAATGTTTTGTGCTTCCATCGCGGCCACACCGCCGCGCGCCTTGAGCCACTGAAATACCAATCCTGCAATGTAGATAGCGTAGGTGGGCGGCGTGTTGTACATCGAATCGCTCTTGGACTGCACAGCGTAGTTAAACACGTCAGGCGTGTACTGCGTGGCTTGGCCAATCAGGTCTTCACGCACGATGACGATGGTCAACCCCGCAGGGCCGATGTTTTTTTGCGCCCCGCCAAACACGAGGCCAAATTTAGAAATGTCTAAAGGCCGCGACAAAATGGTAGATGACACGTCGCCCACCAACGGCACAGCGCCCACATCAGGCACGTCTTGAAATTCCACACCACCAATCGTCTCGTTCATGCACAGGTGCACGTAAGCCGCGTCTTGGCTTAGCTGCCAGTTAGCACGGCTAGGAATAGTGGTAAAGCCTGTGCTTTCGCTGCTGGCAGCGATGTTGACAGTGGCAAATTTACGCGCTTCTTCGGCTGATTTTTTAGACCATTCGCCGGTCACCACCATATCAATGGAGCTTTTACCGCGCAGCATGTTCATGGGCACGATGGCGTTTTCGCCCAAGCCGCCGCCTTGCAAAAAAATAATTTTGTAGTTGGCGGGCACGGCCAGCAGCTCGCGTAGGTCGGCCACGGTTTGCTCGTAAATGCTGATAAATTCTTTGCCTCGGTGGCTCATCTCCATCACCGACATGCCGCTGCCGTGCCAGTCCAGCATCTCGGCGGCGGCGGTTTTTAGCACGCTCTCAGGCAGCATGGCAGGGCCTGCGCTGAAGTTAAATACGCGGTTGGGGTTAGTGCTCATTGGCAAAATTCTTCCACAAAACTAACAAAAAAAGCCCTGAATTCACTAGAACTCAGGGCTTATATCTGGCGGAGAAGGCGTCCGCCTACCTGCAGTTCAAAGTAGTTCTTGCTAGTCTTTAGTGTAGATTTAAGTTGTTGATTCATATAGATAATTCTACATTTTATGTTCATTTTGGTTCAAGCCCATTCATCTACGACCTTGGTTTTTGCGGGTACACTTGCGGGTACATATGTAGTCTCCGCCATGCCCAAATTAGCCTTTGCAACTGACCGTCAACTGCGCTCCGCCAAGCCTCGTCAACGCGACTACCGTATCGGCTGTGGCAGTCAACTATTTCTGCGCATTACACCTGCAGGACACAAATACTGGCAAGTGCGATATTACCAAACAAACGGTAAAGAAAGCCTGCACCAATTCGCTGGCTACCCTGCTACGTCCTTACTGCAAGCCAAACAAGAAGCCGCAAAACTACTTCCCATGCTGTTGGCCGGTCAAGCCACACCAGCGGTTGCAGCACGCCAAGCCCAACGCGCCGCGCAAAGTTTCGACCAATGCGCTAAGCAGTACATTGAGGCCAAGCGCCCAGAATGGAAAAACATCAAGCATGCCCAACAGTGGACCAATACCTTAAGCCAATACGCTAGCCCTGTATTTGGCGCATCCCCCATTTCATCAGTATCCCGTGACGATGTCTTGCGGTGCTTAGAGCCCATATGGCTCACCCGCAATGAGACCGCCTCGCGCCTGCGTGGACGTATCGAATCAGTACTGGATTGGGCTAAAGCCAAAGGCTTACGTGAGGGCGATAACCCAGCCCAATGGAAGGGTGGTCTACAAAACTTACTTGCTACCCCCAGCAAAACCCAAAAATCTGTACATCACCCGTCCTTACCCTACGCCCAGATCCCGGCCTTGATGCAAAGCCTGAAGGCACAAGACGGAGAAAGCGCTAAGGCGCTAATTTTCCTGATTTTGACGGCGGCCCGCACCAACGAAGCCCTATGTGCTACTTGGGACGAAATCCAAGACACACTGTGGACTATTCCAGCAGAGCGCATGAAAGCAGGCAAAGAGCATCGCGTTCCCCTG
>JANOSN010000647.1:0-1438 GCA_031415895.1 Polaromonas sp.
GCGGCCCTTGGCGGCCACGGGGGACAGCCGCGGAGCTGAGTACACCGTCGGCCCGCTCTTGCGACCAGTTTGCGCGAAATAAACCAAGCGACACAAGCCAAGCATCCCACGCTAAAATACAAGCAATACGTTTTGCAGCCGTGTAGGCTAGCCAACCACCATGACCACTCCACAGTCCATTCGCTTGACCGAAGTCAAGCTGCCCCTAGACCACCCTCCCGAAGCATTGCTATCAGCAGTGTGTGACCGTCTGAAGCTAAAACCCGAAGAAATCATCAGCATCAGCATCTTTCGCCGTGGCTTTGACGCACGCAAAAAGAGCGACATTCACTTTATCTACACGCTAGACGTTGTTACCACCGACAACGCCGCTACGCTGGCCCGCGCGCAACACAACCCTAAGCTGGCATTGCACACCACGCCCACGCCCGATACGTCGTACAAGTTTGTCACCCGCGCGCCAGACAAACCATTTAAACGCCCTGTGGTCATTGGCACCGGGCCTTGCGGTTTGTTTGCTGCGCTGACCTTAGCGCAAATGGGCTTCAAGCCCATCGTGCTAGAGCGCGGCAAAGCAGTGCGTGAGCGCACCAAAGACACTTGGGGCTTTTGGCGCAAAAGCCAGCTGCACATCGAGAGTAATGTGCAGTTTGGCGAAGGCGGGGCGGGCACGTTCAGTGACGGCAAACTGTGGAGCCAGGTGAAAGACCCGCTGTTTCATGGCCGCAAGGTGCTAGAGGACATGGTGCGCGGCGGCGCGCCTGATGAAATCATGTACGTTAGCAAACCGCACGTGGGCACGTTTCGTTTAGTGAAGGTGGTGGAGTTTTTGCGCGAAGAGATTTGCGCATTGGGCGGCGAATTTCGTTTTTCTAGCAAAGTCACTGACATTTCACTGCAAAAACAGGCTGTAGTCCAAGTATCTACTGCTCAAGCAGCTATCAAAGGCATAGCATTAGAAGACGGCACGCAGATTGATGCAGACCACGTAGTATTGGCTATTGGCCACAGCGCGCGCGACACATTTGAAATGCTGCATGCCAAAGGCGTGTACCTAGAGGCCAAGCCTTTTAGTGTGGGGTTTCGCATTGAGCATCCACAAGGCTTGATTGACCGTGCACGTTTTGGCCCGTTTGCAGGCAACGCCATGCTGGGCGCAGCCGATTACAAACTGGTGCACCACGCTAAAAATGGTCGCAGTGTCTACAGCTTTTGCATGTGTCCAGGCGGCACGGTGGTGGCCGCTACGTCCGAGGCCGGCCGCGTGGTGACCAACGGCATGAGCCAGTACAGCCGCAATGAGCGCAATGCCAATGCAGGCATAGTGGTGGGCATCAACCCAGAAGATTTTGATTTTGACGCACTAGGCAACCCGCTGTGCGCAGAGAAAGACCGTGGCCATGTATTGGCAGGCATGCGCTTTCAACGCGCGCTCGAG